>JAAVGQ010000099.1 GCA_014800105.1 Bacteroidales bacterium
ATCTTAAACATTTCATAATCCATGAATAATTCACCCACAATGAATTTGGGACGCAAAAGCACTATGTTGCAGATTATCCCCGTCATGCTCTGCTTCTTTGCAATGGGCTTCGTTGACCTCGTGGGAACCGCGTCCAATTATGTTCAGAAGGATCTCAACCTCACTGACGCGCAGGCTAACCTCTTTCCTTCGCTCGTATTCTTCTGGTTCCTGATTTTCTCAGTGCCCTCAGGCATGCTGATGAACAAAATAGGCCGTAAGCGCACCGTGCTCATTAGTCTCGTAGTTACTGCCGTGTCACTCATCGTGCCCATATTTGGTGACAGCTACTACGCCATGCTCCTGGCTTTCTCTTTCCTGGGCATCGGTAACGCTATCATGCAGACATCACTCAATCCCCTCGTAAGCAACCTCATCGCTCCTGATAAATTAGCATCAACACTGACCTTCGGCCAGTTTGTCAAGGCAATAGCATCGTTCCTTGCTCCCATTCTCGCAGCGTGGGGCGCGACCACGGCGATGGTTACATTCGGCATGGGCTGGAGAGTACTTTTCCCCATCTTCGCGATTTTCAGCATCCTGTCAATATCAATGCTGGGAGCTACCCCCATTCAGGAAGAGCGTCGTGACAAGGTTTCAGGTTTCGGAGAAACAGTGAGACTCCTGGGCCGACCCTTCATCCTCCTCTGTTTCTTCGGTATCATGTGCCACGTGGGTATCGACGTGGGCACCAACACCATTGCCCCCAAGATTCTCATGGAGCGCCTCAGCCTCCCCCTCGAGGAGGCCGGCTTCGCTACGGGTATCTATTTCATATTCCGCACGCTGGGCTGTTTCCTCGGAGCATTCCTTCTTCGCAAGATGTCGGCCAAACTCTTCTTCGCCATCAGTGCTGCAATGATGCTCATTGCCATGTGCCTCCTTTTCGTGACTGAGACACTCAATATAATCTACGTGGCAATCGCTCTCATAGGCCTCGGCAACTCCAACATCTTCCCCATTATCTTCGCTCAGGCACTCAACAACACCCCCAAGGAACAGAATGAAGTGTCAGGCTTGATGATCATGGGCCTCTTCGGTGGAACCGTGTTCCCCCTCGCAATGGGTTACGCCAGTGACCTCGTGGGCGGCCAGGTCGGCGCCGTAGCCATCATGACAATCGGCGTTCTCTACCTTATGCTTTATACATTCAAAATCAAGAAATCATAACAAATCCTCTTACCCCATAAATAATATCCAGCCATGAAAGGAATAGTAGTAGGCATGGGCGAAGCCCTCTGGGACGTCCTTCCTGAAGGTAAAAAAATAGGTGGCGCTCCCGCCAACTTTGCATATCATGTTTCTCAGTTCGGACTCCCCAGCTGTGTAGTCAGCGCCGTCGGTGACGATCCCCTGGGCAAAGAAATCGTAGAAAACTTCGTTTCAAAGGGCCTGAACCACAACATCGCGACCGTACCCTATCCCACCGGAACAGTACAAGTTGAAATTGACCAGGCCGGCATTCCCCAGTATGAAATCAAGGAGAACGTAGCGTGGGACAACATCCCCTTTACTCCTGAGCTTGAAGAACTGGCAAAGAAAACAAAGGCAGTGTGCTTCGGCTCTCTCGCTCAGCGCAACATAGTGTCACGCAACACTATCCATCAGTTCCTTGACGCGATGCCCAAGGATAACGACACGCTGGTAGTGTTTGACGTGAACCTGCGTCAGGGTTTCTACAACAAAGATATACTGTGCGAATCAATGGAGCGCTGCAATATTCTGAAGATTAACGATGAAGAGCTCGTAACCGTGAGCCGCATGTTCGGTTATCCCGGCATTGACCTCCAAGACAAGTGCTGGATTCTCCTGGGCAAGTACAACCTCAAGATGCTCATCCTCACCTGCGGTATCAACGGAAGCTACGTATTCACTCCCGGTCACGTTTCATTCCAGCCCACTCCCCATGTGGAAGTAGCTGACACCGTAGGTGCCGGCGACTCATTCACCGCAGCATTCATCGCCAGCATCCTCAAGGGAAAATCAGTAGAGGAAGCTCACCGTCTCGCAGTGCTCACCTCAGCCTACGTGTGTACCAAGCAAGGCGCCATGCCCATCCTCCCCAAGGAATACACCGAGATGTAATAATCGACTATAACAGACTATTCGACAACCCCTTGTGGGTTGCCTTTTAGATAGCCCCGGATTGACGTGCCGAGTTGCGGCACGACTATCCGGGGAATCGCAGAATTCAATAAAACTATAGTCTCCGCGTAAAAGGGATTGCCACAAAAAAGCGATTCCTTTACGCGGAGACTGTTTTAACTGTAAAACTTGACATCCAACGCACGAGACTACGCTCCCTCCCCTTACATTGTGCTAAATCTAAGTTACTTATTATCTTTAAAGATTTCCCCTTTCTCATAAATGCTTTCATATGTTTTTAAATACCTATATATCATCACCATCTAAAAATCATAATTGTTTTATTTGCCAATTACGAATTTTAGCACTACATTTGCATTATCAATCTTTAAAAGTGGGGGCAACACTATAAATACTGCAGTTAAATATGGATAATTTTAGAGAATTTCTTAACTCACCAACAGATTCCTCTGCGCAAATCATTAGTAAAAATGAGGTTGAAGTTATAGCTCCTGATGGGGAAATATTTACCGTCCTATGTCCGATCGGTTCTTATACTAATAAAAATACTCAGGATTATGAATTACATTGGTTAGAAGTAATTTTTGATAAGAACTTCTCTGACGATAAAGAGCAAATGCGGGACTTAATTTGGAGAGATTCGGTTAGGTTCAATATTTGTGGAGGTATAACGGGCATAAGTTCAGGAACTCGTCATGACGATAGGAAGAGAATTGGTAACCGTATTCGCGAAATTCGTGAACAAAGAGGTATGGAAGCTCGAGATTTGGCAAGATTAGCTAATATCGATGCAGCGAATTTAAGTAGAATTGAGAATGGTAAATACTCCGTAGGGCTGGATATTTTATCTAAAATTGCCTCATCGTTAGGGAAAAAAGTAGATATTGTAGATCTTTAACACCTAAGCAATGAATACTGGTTATAGACATCATCAACATTATGCTGTTAGCGATACCGGCAAATTAGTTCACATTGAACATTTAGATGAAAATGAAAACTATTATTGTGTTAACTGCAATTGTCACATGTTACCAAAGCGTGGCAAGAAGAATGAATGGCATTTTGCTCATGATTATATGGACGAAAGGAATACCACATGCTCGTATGAATCATATCTCCATAAATTAGCAAAATTTAAAATTCAAGAATGGTTCGAAAAAGATACGCCAATACACATAGAATATCCCATAATAAGTGAATGCAATCTTGCCAACGATTGTAAATGGAAAGAATCTGAAGATAATAATTGCAGCGAAACTAAATATGAGAAATATAATTTAAAAAATGTTCTTAATAAAAGTGAGATTGAAAAAAGAATTAAAGCTAATGATACGGTACTTACTGCCGATTTATTATGGTATAATGAAAGGAATCCCCAAACACGTATTCTTATAGAAGTTAAAGTTACCCACGGATGTTCTGAAGAGAAAATAAATTCTGGGGAAAAAATTATTGAATTCACCATTCAATCAGAAGATGACATAGATAAAGTAATTGGGAATGTCATTCGACAAAATGAATATACAACTTTTTATAGCATTCATAAAAAGAAGACATGCAATCCCAAATATAACCTTAAAAAATTCATTTTTTTTGAAACTCAAAAGATATATCCATTTCGCTCATGTACATGTCAAGACTATGCAAAGAGACAGAATAAATCGTTATTTGAGTTAACTTTGAAAGAAACTGTTCCTAATACTATTTTAATCCAAGCCGGGTTAGCCGCTCTTTTAAAGAACAAGATAGACTATCGCAATTGTTTAATTTGCGAAAACCATAACGATAATGGTGATTTCAAATGTGGTTCTTGCGCTATTAATAAATATAAGATTGAAAACGTGACTAAGGCAAATTCTTGTATTAATTATCGTCTAAGTATCAACAAGTATCAAAAATATAATAAGCGACTCTTCGATTTGGAATGTTTTAAACACGATATGTGGTGGAAAAATTCTCAAGGATTCTAAGAGTGTCGTACAAATCGACACTCTTAAACTCGACACACGAAATGGAAGAATTTGGCAAGTACAATACTCTTTGGATGAGAATGAATTTGAAACTGTACTCAGCTCTAAAGAATTAGTTGAAGACGGTAAGGCTGGTCAATTTGCGTTATATCCAACAACAAATAATTGGACCTTTATACTCTTGGACACAATAAACGGTAAAGTGTGGCATGTACAATGGTCCCAGGATCCAGAAAAAAGAGGACTATATCGGATTCTTCCGTTATAAGAGCTACAAGCCTAACACATATTATTAGAATACCCGTTGTTTCTTTGACATACTACACTGTATATCAAAGAAACAACAGGTATAAAAATTCAATACCAACATGCGAGGTTACCCTCTCAGCCTTCTCTCCATGCGCTCTCCGGCGCATCGCTGCCTTCTTATCGCTTCAAATAATAAATTCCNCTGACCTCNACTTCAGGAGGTCAGGGAGTGGGTCGGCGATAATGGAGGTGATAGTGAAGTTGNGGTCAGCGGCTATCTGTGCGATTTCGGGGCTGAAGAGGGTTGCAACTCCGCCTACAAANCCTAACAGGCGGCTGGGCGTATCATAGCGCTCGATATTTCGCTTGAAAAAGCGGGTAAACTCATCNATTACCATCTCGCGGACTTTATCTACATGCATCTGCGAGCGTATGAATGGTGCCATCGATGCGAGGAAGGCGCCCGGTGCCGGCTGGCGATAAACCTTGTCAATNACGTCAGGCATGCTTAAGCCGGTATCCTGCTGCCACGCCGAGGTAACGCTGTCAGGCAGTAATCCCTTGAACATATCACCAAGGAAACGGCGNCCAAGGGAGGCTCCGCTGCCTTCATCGCCAAGGATAAATCCGAGAGCGGGCACGTTAGCAACAACACACTCGCCGTCATAGAGGCAGCTGTTGGACCCCGTGCCGAGTATGCATGCAATTCCCTGACGGTTNCCCAGAACGGCCCGTGCNGCGCCTACCATGTCGCTGAACACTTCAATTTCCCGTGGCGAGATAGTCTTGGCAAGCAAACCTTTGATAAGNTGGGCTGCCGTATTATTCACGATGCCGGCGCCATAGAAAGTCACGCGCTCAATATTAAAAGGCGTGAGCTGCTCATGTACTTCCTGCAATGACTCCATGATGACCTCAGTTGACATTGTAGNAGGATTAATGCCGCGTGAACGCAGCATGAGGACGGGGTTACCGGAGTCGTCAACCACGCCCCAGCCTGTCTTAGTACTTCCCGCGTCTACAATCAGTTTCATTTTATTCCTTGTAANTATAGGTTATGACACTCGCAAAGGTAATAAATCATATCAAATATACGTTTATAAAAAGACTAAACTTTGAACTGATTTATATAATCGATGAAATTGAAAAACATTCTATATATATTTATGCTCATTCCTTGCCTCGTGGCGTGCATCGAGGATGGCGTGACTACGGCTCCCGGCAATCGCCCGACGTTCTCAGTTGACACCCTCGACATGGGNACGGTCTTCAGCGGCCAGGGCACTCCCACAGCTTCATTCAAGGTATTCAANCCTCACACTAAGTCAATAATTATCAGCGANATCAGCGTAATTGACGACAACGATAATCTCTTACGACTCAATGTTGACGGCATCGCAGGTCACAGTTTCANGGATGTCGAGATAAGAGGAGGTGACTCAATCTTCATTTTTGTTGACGCAAACTACCCTGANCTTAACTCGGACAACCCGATAAATTACACACATCACATTTCGTTCCTGACCAACGGTTCCCGCCAATCTATCCCCGTCACAGCGACCGCTNTCGACGCCGTGAGGCTTGACGGAGCGCTTATTACCGCTGACACCCGTTTTGACTCTCCGCGGCCNTACATAATTTACGATAGCCTNTATGTTGCNCCTGACGTNACTCTTACNCTCGCCGCGGGNACTAAGCTTCGCTTTCATGATGGCGCTTCNCTCGTTGTCGACGGCTCGCTCAAGGCACTTGGCGCTCCCGGGAACGAGATTGAAATGACCGGCGACCGCATGGGCACAGTAGCCGGACGCATAGACTACGAAATCATGTCAGGGCAATGGGAGGGCATCTNCTTCTCACCCAAGAGCAAGNGNAACCACCTTGAATACGCATCTATCCGCAACACTACATGGGGGACGGTCATTGATTCTTCAGTGGGCGACGAAAACACCCCGGCGCTCTCCATGCTCAACTGCCAGTTGAGAAACTCCAAGGGCTATGTACTTGAAGCTGTCAACAGTANCATAGTTGCTTTAGGCTGCGAACTCGCTGAAGCATCAATGGGAATCCTTGCCCTCGAGGGTGGAACAGCAACCTTCACTAACTGCACGTTTGCCAACTATTACCTTTTCTCAGCAATAGGTGGNCCGGCCATTCAGTTCTTCCCCTACAGCACTGAAGGCGCTGATGCTNCGGCCGACGGAATTCTCCCCACCGCCTCATTCAACAACTGCATCATCTATGGGTTAGGCACNAGCTTATCTCACAANNATCTCGATGANACGTCAATCTACTTTAACCGCTGCCTGTTCAGGAATAACGGCATGGATGACGACCATTTCATTGAATGCCTGTGGGATACTGACCCGGCTTACAATACCGTGAGAGAAGAATACCACTTTGATTACCGCGTGAAACCCGAGTCGCCGGCGATAGGTCACGCCTTAAGCGAACTGATGCCCGCAGTGCTCGTGAACGACCGTTACGGAAAAGCTTTCCGCAACACCCTGGGTGCCTACGGTCCCGGCGAAGAATAAAAATTCAAACACACTCTAAAAAGGATAACGTATATAACGTCATTTTAAGTTAAAATCTGTTATATTACCGCTATCAGCTATCATTTTTAAAGGTTCAAGTGTCAATTTTGACAAATATTTTATTTAACTTTGTTATCCACAAAATCAAATATTAATTAACAGGCACATTTTCAATAAATTACACACAAATCAATTGTAAAGTTGCCTTAAATCATAAAAACATTCATCCACATGTCACGTCCAAAATTAGACAAACTCGATGTCAAGATTCTCGAAATGCTTCTTGAAAATGCCCGTCGCCCGTTCCTCGATATTGCCCGTGAAAGCGGAGTATCAGGCGCAGCCGTTCACCAGCGCATGGCCCGCCTCCAGTCGGTAGGAATCATCAAAGGTTCTCACTTAGAGGTTGATCCTCACTCAGTGGGTTTCGACACCTGTGCTTACATCGGCTTCTTCCTTAAAGACCCCTCAAAACTTGACGAGGCCATCGAGGAACTCAAAAAGATTCCCGAGGTAATCGAATGTCACTTCACCACTGGCCGCTATGATCTGTTCATCAAGCTCTTTGCCAAGAATAACGATCACCTCCTCAGCATTATCCAGACTAAGCTCCTTCCCCTGGGACTCGCACGCACTGAGTCGCTTATCTCGTTCAAGGAGGTATTCAACCGCCCCATCCCCGTCAGCAAGAACGAAAAAGGCAAGTAATGCTTAAAGAATCCTTAATAGCCGCCCTCGCTCTCATCGCAACCGCTGCGAGCGGTTACGCCCAAGATTTTGAGAAGTTTTTTGCTGACTCTACCCTGCGTGTTGATTACACAATGGCCGGCGATACAGGCGGTACTCTTATTTATCTCGACCGACTGACGCTCGACCCTGCTCACACATGGGCCGGGCGTCGTCACAATCTCAACACACTGCCGCTCAAGGGCAACGGAGACATCACCGTTTCGCTTCCTGACGGCACCACCATCTACCGCACTTCGTTCTCAACGCTCTACAGCGAGTGGCTTTCAACCCCTGAGGCCGAGACCACAGCCCGATCGTTTGAAAACACTTATCTGTTGCCTTACCCCAAGCAGGATGTTGACGTGACGGTGTCACTCTATGACATGCGTCATGATACCATCGCTACGCTCACTCACCGCGTGAAACCTGACGACATCCTGATTCAACGCCCGGCACTAAATCCCGCGCCTCACCGCTATATCCACAAGGGAGGCTCGCCGGCTGAGAAAATCGACGTCGCTATCCTTGCCGAGGGCTACACCGCGGAACAGATGGATTCATTCTATCATCACGCGGCAGTCACCGTCGCTGCCCTCGCTGGCCACGAACCATTCAAATCAATGATTGACCGTTTCAATTTCGTGGCCGTTGCTGCCCCGTCAAGTGACGCCGGGGTAAGCGTTCCACGCGAGGGAAAGTGGCTCGACACAACCGTGGGCTCCCATTTCGACACCTTCTACAGTGAACGCTATCTCACTACCCCTCACGTAAAGAAAATTCACGATGCACTTGCAGGCATCCCTTACGAGCATATAATCGTTTTAGCCAATACCGAGACTTACGGAGGCGGCGGAATCTATAACTCCTACACCCTCACAGCGTCAGGACACCCGCTTTTCCGGCCTGTTGTGGTTCACGAATTCGGCCACTCGTTTGGCGGCCTCGCTGACGAGTATTTCTACGATGACGATGTCATGTCAGGCAGCTATCCGCTTGACATCGAACCCTGGGAGCAGAACATAACAACCTCGGGGTCTCACCCCAAGTGGAAACACCTTGTACCTGCCGGTACCCCGCTCCCCACACCCACAGCAGCTGCCGACCGCTTCCCCGTAGGTGCATTTGAAGGTGGAGGCTACTCCTCACGCGGAGTTTTCCGCCCCGCCGACCATTGCCGCATGCGCGACAACCAGACCGAAGGTTTCTGTCCCGTTTGCCGGGATGCTATCGCCCGCATCATCAAGTTCTACACTGAAAAGCAATAAAACATCATGGAAAAGACTCTGAGTCATAACGGAGTAACGATGAGATACACTGACACCGGCACGGGAGCCGGAACCGTCATTCTCATGCACGGCTGGGGGTGTACCGCTGAGACAGTCGAAATCATCCGCCGGCAACTCGCCCCCCGCCACAGAGTTCTTACCGTAGACCTTCCCGGACATGGCAAAAGCACCGAACCGCAACTGCTTCCTGACGGCCGGCCATGGGGCGTCAATGAGTTCACTGAGATGATTGAAGCCCTCGCCCGCCATGAAGGTATCGAAGCCCCGATCCTCGTGGGACACTCCTACGGCGGCCGCATAGGCATTCTGTACGCTTCCCGCAACAAGGTTGAGAAGATGGTGCTTGTAGATGCCGCGGGCGTAAAACCCCGCCGCCCGCTCAGTTACTACCTGAAAATCTATTCATTCAAGCTTTCAAAATGGATTACTCAGCTCGCCTTAGGCAAGGAAAAAGCCGCCGCCCGCATCGAGGCCATGAGAGCAAGGAAAGGTAGCGCTGACTATAAGAATTCATCCCCCATGATGCGCCGCGTGATGTCACGCTCAGTGAATCAGGACCTGTGCAAATACATGCCCCTCATCAAGGCTCCAACATTGCTGATGTGGGGCGAGGCCGACACTGCCACCCCGCTCTCTGA
>JAAVGQ010000100.1 GCA_014800105.1 Bacteroidales bacterium
AATAATCTTTCTCGCGATATCTTTTGCATCAGATAACAACATCTGTTCAATTCTTGCCGGGGTAACTTCATTCAGCTGTTTCTGGAGCATACTTGAAGTTTACGAACAAAAAGAAAGAGTCGCTAAGGGCTGGTTTCCTGAAAATCCTAAACGAAAAGAGAACCGGTAACAGTAATTGTTATCGGCTCTCTCGTTTAATATCTTAGATTTGCGGTTTTATCAAAGCGGTGCGGGTGCATATCCGTCCTCAATTGCTATGTAGTGCTGGTAAGGATGATCACAGCCGGGACACTTAACAGGAGGAACGGTGCCCACCTCAGTGTAGCCGCACACGAGACACTTCCAGGTTACGGGGGTATCTCTCTTCCACAATGTGCCGTTCTGGATGTGTTCCAGCATTTTCTGGAAACGATCATGATGAGTTTTTTCAACTGCTGCGATTGCTTCAAAATGAGAAGCGATTTCGTCAAAACCTTCTTCACGGGCAACCTTGGCTGCCTCGTAATAGTAGTCATAGCCGTCAGTACTTTCTTCTTTAATTGCAGTCTGGAGATTTGCAACTGTGTTACCGAGGAAACCGGCGTCTACGCCTGCTGAACACTGAACTTCAGTATTTTCAAGCATTTTGAGGAAGACCTTGGCATGATGCATTTCATTGTCGGCGGTTTCACGGAAAATTACACCGATGGGGAAATAATTTTCCTTGTCAGCTGCCTGAGCATAGAAAATATAACGAGCATAAGCCTGTGTTTCAGACATGTAGGAATTTACAATATACTGTTCAGTCTTTGTTCCTTTGATACTTTTAACAGGAGTAGTCATAATGTTGTGTGTTTAAATTGTTGTTAGATTTTGTTCTTTTGCTACTATAACAATACTCCCCACAGTTTAGTTTTTAGCAATATAAAAAAATTGACACGAGTACTTTAGTGCTCGTGTCAACAATGTAAACTTGTATATTTCTTGTTTAGAAATGACTTGTTCCGTCAAAGCAGTGAGTACAAACCTTGCACTTTGGAAGACCTATAGCCTTCACTATTGTCTCGATTGAATTGAACTTCAATGATGTGAGGCCGTAACGCTCACGAATCTTCTCGACCATCTTATTGTATCGTTCGCTTCCTGCCTGAGCATANTCATCAAGATGAGCGTTGGGATCACCNTCGAGTTCCTGGATAATGCGTCGGGTGAGCAGCTCCATGTCACTCTTTGATGATGTGAAGTTAATGTATTTACAGCCATAGATGAGTGGTGGTGAAGCAATTCGCATGTGAACCTCTTTTGCACCATAGTCAAAGAGAACTTTAACATTATCATTCAGCTGAGTGCCACGCACGATTGAATCATCACAGAAAAGCGCACGCTTACCCTTGAGCATACAACGGTTTGGCACAAGTTTCATCTTTGCCACGAGATTGCGCATNGACTGGTCGCGGGGAGTAAAACTTCNTGGCCATGTGGGTGTATATTTACAGATACAACGGTTATAAGGAACCTTATGGCCGGCAGCGTAGCCGAGNGCCATGCCTACGCCTGAGTCAGGAATACCACAGGCACAATCAACTTCCGTCTTATCAATCTCGCCCATTTCATGGCCGGTATCAAAACGCATCTGCTCGACGTTNTTACCCTCATAAGTTGAAGTTGGGAATCCATAATAAACCCACAGGAATGAGCATACCTGCATCTCCTCGCCGGGAGCAAGAAGCTGCTCGATACCATCAGCGGTAACTTTCACGATTTCGCCGGGACCGAGGTCACGTACATATTCGTAATCAAGATTGGGGAACGCAGTTGATTCAGAGCTTGCTGCGTAAGCGCCTTCCTTCTTGGCAAGAATTATGGGTGTACGGCCAAGTCGATCACGCGCNGCAATGAAGCCGTCCTCAGTGAGGATAAGCATCGAGCATGAGCCATGAATATTATCATATACATTCTTGATNCCGTCGACAAATGTTTTACCCTGATTGATGAGTAACGCGATTAGCTCAGTCTGGTTAGTCTCGCCCGAACTGAGTTCGCCAAAGTGAACACCTGAATCGATTAGCTTTTTCTCAAGTTCCTCCATGTTACATATTTTAGCAACAGTAACGATGGCATACTTCCCAAGGTGAGAATTAATGATAATGGGCTGTGGGTCAGTGTCGCTGATAACACCAATGCCTTGATTACCTACGAATTTTGAAAGTTCGGCCTCAAATTTTGTACGAAAGTAAGTGCTTTCGAGCGAGTGAATTGAACGGCAGAACTTGGCTGCAAGCTGATCATAAGTTGCCATACCGGCTCTACGAGTTCCTAANTGCGAGTTATAGTCGGTNCCGTAGAAAAGGTCAGCNATACACGGTTTGTGAGATGCTACTCCAAAAAAACCTCCCATGTTCTATTTGATTTTAAAGATTGATTCTATATTAAGTTAGTAATATTATCTCTTGTCATAATTACCTTCATAGTAATTAATATAAGCNTGATTAACGAGCTTATTTCCACCCGGAGTGGGATAATTGCCTGAGAAATACCAGTCACCGGGTGATGAAGGAATTGCTTCGTGAAGACCATCGAGTGTCTGATAGACGATTTCAACTTTAGCATTTACTCCCTTGGGGGTAAGCAGCTCGGCAATTTTAGCTGAAATTTCTCTATCGGTAAACGGTTCGTAGATAGCCTTGACGCAGTTAGTTTGTTCGCCGGCTGGTTTCTTAATCATTTCAAGGCATTCCTTGTAGACNCTTTCAAGGATTGTCTCGCGGCCCGTTTCCTTCAGTAATTCAACGGCAGCCTTNAATGCGATAAACTCAGCCATGCGTGACATGTCGATGCCATAGTAATCAGGATAACGTACCTGGGGTGACGATGAAACTATCACAATCTTTCGTGGATTGAGACGGTCNAGCATTGTAATGACTGACTGTTTCAAGGTTGTACCTCTCACGATTGAGTCATCAATCACAACAAGATTATCCCTGCCCGCTTTCAAGCATCCGTAAGTCACGTCATATACGTGACCTGCAAGGTCATTACGGGTATTTCCCTCGGCAATGAAAGTGCGTAACTTAATGTCCTTTACAGCGATTTTCTCAATCCTGATTTTCCGGTCCATTATTGATTGCAGCTCAGACATTTCAAGTGGCAGGCATGGTTTCTGCAACTTTAGAATTTCCTCAGTCTTCTCTTCACTCAGTCTTTTTTCAAGACCTTCACACATGCCGATGAAAGCAACCTCGGCAGTATTGGGAATAAATGAAAAGACTGTGTTATCGAGGTCATAATCGACGGCGCGCGCTATTTCAGGCACAAGATTGATGCCCAGCTGCTTACGTTCCTTATAAATATCAGCATCACTACCGCGGGAAAAGTAAATGCGCTCGAAGCTGCAACGTTCATTTTTACTCTCACCGAGCACGTCACTGATTGTAACNTCTCCGCTGTTATTCACAATAATAGCGCTGCCGGGACGAAGTTCAATAATTTTATCCTCAGTAAGATTAAAGACNGTCTGGATGACTGGTCGTTCTGACGCGACAACAACAATCTCGTCATCGTGATAACAGAATGCTGGGCGTATTCCGTGCGGGTCACGCAACGAGAACATATCACCTGAACCGGTNGCACCGCATATNACGTAGCCTCCGTCCCATTTAGGAGCACANCTTGACAACACTCGTGTCATGTCCATGTTATCTTCAATTGCTGAGGTCAAAGCGGGGTCAGAAAGTTTGTCACGATATTCGCGATAGAGCCTGTGATTCTCTTTGTCAAGTGCATATCCCAGCTGTTCGAGCAATACNATAGTATCACTGTACAGCCTTGGATGCTGGCCGCGNTCAACAATATCCTGNAAGATNTCNTCAACATTNGTCATGTTGAAATTACCGCANAGCAACAGGTTTCGTGACGGCCAGTTATTGCGACGCAGGAACGGATGCACGTACGAGATACCTGAGCGACCTGTAGTGCTNTAGCGAAGGTGACCCATGTAAATCTGTCCGATAAACGGTACCTCGCGGTCTACCTCGGCGGCGTCCATATTCTCCATATCGTATTCGGCAACCTTATGACCTATTTCCGAGAATATTNCGGTAATAGCATTTGGTCCGAGTGCACGTTCACGATACACGTACTCGTGGCCGGGAACNGAGTGAAGTTTTACAACTCCNACTCCGGCTCCTTCCTGTCCGCGATTATGTTGTTTCTCCATGAGAAGATACATCTTGTTGAGAGCATAGGAATACGAGCCGTATTTCTCCTTGTAGTATTCCAAGGGCTTCAACAAGCGTATCATGGCTACGCCACACTCATGTTTAAGTTGTTCCATTGAGTTATATTCTCCTTATCTATTATCTGATGAANAGTAATTCACGATACTTGGGCAACGGCCAAATTTCGTTGTCAACCATCAATTCAAGTTTATCAATGTGATAACGGATAGTTTCCATGCAGGGAACCACGTTATCGTGATAAGCAATAGCTTTTTCGCGCTCTGANTTGATACGGTTAGCCTGGCGGCGAGCTTCAACCATCGCTTCAACAGTATCCTTGATAATCATCATGTGACGTGAAATCTTCTCAATTGTGCTCATATCCTGAGCCGCAATTAACTCAGATTTATCAGCCGGGAAAAGTGAACGTATNTTCACGAGGTTATCGACNAGGAATGACTGGTAACGTGTTGCCACGGGAATAATATGATTGATAGCAAGGTCACCGAGTACGCGNGCTTCAATCTGCACCTTCTTTGTGTACATTTCCCATTTCACCTCGTTGCGGGCAGCGAGTTCAACCTCAGTGAACACGCCGGTGCGGGCAAACATTTCGACTGACGACTGTTTCTTNTATGCATCAAAAATTCGTGGNACGCTTGTCTCACAGTCAAGACCGCGTCGAGCAGCTTCTTCCTTCCATTCATCGCTGTAGCCATTACCATCAAAGTGGATAGCCTTAGATGATTTCAGGATTGCACGGACCTCCTCGAGAATTGCGTGAGTGAGAGTTTCCCCCTTTTCAATNCGGNTATCGACTTTCTCCTTGAATTCGTTAAGCTGGTCGGCAACCGCAGCATTCAATGCAATCATGGCAGCTGCGCAGTTAGCTGAAGAACCCACGGCACGGAATTCGAAACGGTTTCCGGTAAATGCGAAAGGTGAAGTGCGGTTACGGTCAGTATTATCAACAAGAATCTCGGGAATCTGTGACACGCCCACCTTCATACCTTCTTTACCGGAAATGTCAATGGCGTTATCCTCAGTGCTATTCTCAATCTTGTCAAAGATGTCGGCAAGCTGAGAACCGGTAAAGATNGAAATGATAGCGGGTGGAGCCTCGTTGGCACCAAGACGATGNGCATTGGTTGCTGAAGCGATAGAAGCCTTGAGAAGACCGTTGTGCTTGTGAACGGCAGCCATTACATTAGCCACGAAGGTAATGAACTGGAGGTTATCAATGGGTGTCTTACCGGGAGCGAAAAGAAGGACTCCCTTATCAGTTCCCAGGCTCCAGTTATTGTGTTTACCTGAACCGTTGATGCCGGCAAAAGGTTTCTCGTGAAGAAGTACACGGAAATTGTGGCGGCGTGCTACTTCTGACATCAATGACATCAANAGNAGGTTATGGTCATTGGCAAGGTTAGTCTCTTCAAAGATAGGAGCAAGCTCAAACTGGTTAGGTGCAACCTCNTTGTGACGGGTGCGTGCAGGGATACCAAGCTTGTGNCATTCTATTTCAAGATCAAGCATGAAGGCTTCAACACGTGAAGGAATTGCACCGAAATAGTGGTCCTCAAGCTGCTGATTCTTCGCACTCTCGTGACCCATCAGTGTGCGACCGGTCAATGCGAGGTCAGGACGGGCTGAGTAAAGAGCCTCGTCAACGAGGAAGTACTCCTGCTCCCAACCCAGGTAAGAGATGACGTGTTTAACCTCGGGGTCAAAATATCTTGCTACCCCGGCGGCCGCCTTATCTACTGCGTTAAGAGCGCGGAGAAGAGGCGTCTTATAGTCAAGTGACTCACCGGTATAAGAAATGAAAATTGTGGGAATACACAGGGTCTTGTCAAGAATGAAAGCGGGTGACGAGATATCCCATGCTGAATAACCACGGGCTTCGAACGTATTACGTATACCACCATTAGGGAAGCTTGAAGCGTCAGGTTCCTGCTGAACGAGCAGCTTGCCTGAGAACTCTTCCACTACTCCACCCTTGCCGTCATGCTCGATGAAGGCGTCATGTTTTTCGGCGGTACCGTCAGTGAGAGGATGAAACCAGTGAGTATAGTGACGGGCTCCGTTATCCACAGCCCATTGTTTCATGCCGGCTGCTACACTGTCAGCAAGCTCGCGTGAGATTGGTTCTTTATTATCGATGGCGTAAACGAGCGCATCGTATGTCTTCTTGGGCAAGTACTGATACATCTTGGCGCGATTGAAAACATACTTACCATAGTAGTTTTCAGGACGCTCATCAGGGATGTTTACCGGCACTGCCTTGCGATCGAATGCTTCTTCTACGACTTTAAATCTTAAGTGTGACATAATGATATATTTTTGAGCAAACTATTATTTTAACAAACTTGTAATCCTATCAATTGCTATGCGTGTATTCTCATGGGTATTAAAAGATGTCAGCCTCACATAACCTTCACCGCATGGTCCGAAACCTTTACCGGGAGTGACCACCACAGCACATTCCTGAAGTAATGTATCAAAAAACGTCCAGGAATCTATATCGCCGGGAATTTCCATCCATACGTAAGGTGAATTTATGCCACCATAGGCATTCACTCCCACGCTTTGGAGCCCGGAGAGCATCATGCGTGAATTTTCTTTATAGTAGTCAATATTTTCCTTTATTTCAGCCTGTCC
>JAAVGQ010000101.1 GCA_014800105.1 Bacteroidales bacterium
GTTACCCTGGTCATCAACAGCGTCACAGAGTATTTTCATGCCGTATTTCAGAACATATCTCAATAACTCTTTTTCACACAATGCAAGTAGCTTGCGTGCAGTATCGTTCTCTCGGGTAACAGATTGGGTGGCAACCGGTACAGGTTCGTTATGAGTGTGTTGCTGGGATTGAGTGGTAGAGGTTGATATATTACCTCCGGCAGTTTTTTTGTCGACCTCGAGCCTGAGGACTTTCTCGTCAATCTCAAGAAGGCGACTGCATTCTCCTATATATACAGCTCGGTCAATATTGTTGGGAATACAAGCAATTGACTTTACAATATCAGATATTACCTCAGAACGCTTGATGGGATCATTTTCAGCACCCTCGAGCAGAATGCGTGTTTTGAATCGTATAAAGTCAGTTTCGTTATCCTTGATATACTGTTCGATTTCTTCGAGGGTGTGTGACTGAGAAAATGAATCAGGGTCATCTCCCTCGGGAAGCAGGAGTACCTTGATTTTCATTCCCTCACTCAATAGCATATCGATACCGCGGAGAGATGCTTTGATGCCGGCAGGGTCACTATCATAGATAACTGTAACGTTTTCAGTAAATCGGTGTATGAGTCTTATCTGTCCGTCAGTCAATGAGGTGCCAGAGGATGCTACAACGTTTTCAATTCCTGTNTGGGACATGGATATAACATCCATGTAACCCTCAACGAGATAGCATTTATTAGAGCGGACAATGGATTGTTTAGCCTGATAAAGGCCATACAATTCGTGGCTTTTGCTATAAATGATTGATTCAGGAGAGTTGACGTACTTGGCAACGGTCTTATCGTTACGTAATGTTCGACCGCCGAAAGCTACCACNTTGCCTGAAACACTAAATACAGGATAGATCACGCGTCCCCTGAACTTATCGAATACCATGCCGCGGTCATTCTTGCTACAGAGACCGGTTTCAATTAGGAATTTTTCGTTATATCCTTGTTTTATAGCTTTTTGGTAAAATGCGTCTCTCGATTCAAGTGCATAGCCCAGGTGGAATTTCTTGATTGCCTGATCGTTGATGCCTCGTTCACGGAAATAAGATAGACCTATTGCGATTCCGTCAGGATTCTGAGTGAGATTTTCCTCGAAGACTGTAAGCGCGAACTGGTTGGCTGCAAGTAGGCTTTCACGCTCGGATATGGCTTCTCTTTCAGCGTCAGTTAGCTCGTGCTCCTTTATTTCAATGTTGTATTTTCTGGCGAGATATCTCAAGGCTTCAACGTAAGAAAGCTGTTCAAGTTCCATCAGGAAACTGACAGCACTACCTCCTTTTCCGCAACTAAAGCATTTACAAAGACCTTTAGCTTTTGAAACTGAAAATGACGGGGTGCGCTCATTGTGGAACGGGCATAAGCCTATGTAGTTAGCACCTCGTCTTTTAAGCTTGACGAAGTCGCTAACCACGTCCACGATATCTGTTGCATCGAGAATGCGGTTTACTGTATCCTGATCAATTCTCGCCATTGGTGGAATGGGGTTAAAGCGTCAGGGCATTACGGGGANTTTCATCCGTGACAGCAAGTGATATAACCTGTTCGATATTATCNACGAAGTGGAATGTCAGTCCCTCGCGATANCGTTCAGGAATATCTTCCACGTTTTTCTCGTTTTCACGGGAGAGAATTATTTCCTTAATGCCGGCACGTTTAGCNGCGAGCATTTTTTCTTTAATNCCTCCCACTGGAAGNACCTTGCCGCGAAGAGTCATTTCNCCGGTCATGGCAACGAAAGGTTTAACTTTACATTGCTTGAACGCTGAAACGATGGACGTTGTTATGGTGATACCCGCTGAGGGACCATCCTTTGGAACTGCTCCTTCGGGAACATGGATGTGTACATTGTATTTTTCAAACAATGATGAATCAATGTTGAATGTAGAGGCGTGAGCCTTTACATATTCGAGNGCAATGACGGCTGATTCCTTCATCACGTCGCCAAGATTACCCGTGAGGGTGAGTTTCTCACCTTTACCTTTTGAGAGCGAGGTTTCAATGAAGAGGATTTCGCCACCGTTGGCAGTCCATGCTAAACCGGTCACTACACCGGGATAATCATTTCCTTCGTATTTATCGCGAGAGTATAGAGCTACCCCCAGGAAGTCTTTAACCACTTCGGGTGTAATAGTCTTGCTGTAATCCTCGCCGCTCATTTTGCGTAGGATTATCTTACGTATAATCGAGGCAATTTTCTTTTCGAGCTGTCTCACGCCACTCTCGGCAGTGTAGTTCTCGATTATGGTTGAGATTGCACCGTCAGTAAAGTGGATATTTTCCTCAGTAAGAAGATTTTCTTTCAGGAGCTTGGGGATGAGATGCTGCTTGGCAATCTCNATTTTTTCTTCCATGAGATAGCCTGAGATATCGATGATCTCCATGCGGTCAAGAAGAGGCTGGGAGAGNGTNGAGAGGGTATTGGCCGTNGCAATAAAGAGAACCTTTGAGAGGTCGTAATCAATATCTATAAAGTTATCGTGGAAATGGCAATTCTGCTCGGGATCAAGAATTTCAAGAAGCGCGGCTGAGGGNTCTCCCTTATAGTCGCGGTTCATCTTGTCAATCTCGTCAAGAAGCAGGATTGGATTAGAAGTGCCGGCACGCTTGATTGACTCGATGATGCGGCCTGGCATGGCACCGATGTAGGTGCGACGGTGACCGCGAAGTTCCGCCTCNTCGTGAAGACCGCCGAGCGAGACGCGCTGATATTTACGGTTCATTGCACGNGCTATTGACTCTCCGAGCGAAGTTTTACCCACGCCGGGAGCGCCAACGAGACACAATATGGGAGCCTTGCCCTCATTATTGTTCATTATAACGGCGAGCTGTTCAAGGATACGTTCTTTGACCTTGTCAAGGCCGTAATGTTCATTATTGAGAATTTCTCGGGCCTTTGCAAAATCACGGTTTTCCTGGTCATATTTTAACCAAGGTAGCGAAAGCAGCGTGTCAAGATAAGAATACTGAACTGCATAGTCAGGTGACTGAGGATTGAGACGCCCCAGCTTTTCGACCTCTTTTACGAAAGTCTTGTAAGCATAGTCGGGGAAGGGTACTTTCTTTCCTCGCTCGAGCAGTTTGTCAGCCTCGTCAATGTCACCATACAATTCGCGCTTGATTGATTCAAGCTGATGTTGCAGGAATGTGGTGCGCTGTTGGTCAGTAAGGTTAACGTGAGTACGCTGCTGGATTGACTGTGAAAGCTGAGATAATTGCTTAGCTACATGAAGCTCAGTGAGCAAGAGGAATGCACGGCTCTTGATTCTCTTTTGGGCCAGNATTTTAATCTTGCTGGCTGATTCCATTGGAAGGTGAGTTGCTATCAGATTGATAAGTAACTCGGAATCCTCNGTNTGCTTGATGTTGAATATGAAATCCTCTGCAGCATTCTGGTTAGCCTCAATTATCTCGAGAGTGAGCTGTTTAATCTCGTTAGTAAGTACCTCGAATTCCTTATCACCAATACGGGGATTTATATCCTTGATAGGTTTAACGACGGCTGAAATCTCNGCTTCAGGAAGCGTCATTCGGGCACCCATGTCGATGACCTCAAACTTTTCACGAGCGTGGACAATTGCGGTATGCGAACCGTCAGGGAGGTCTATGACTTTGATAACGTCAGCCACGACGCCATAGCTATAAAAATCCTCGGGCAATACGGGAACTTCAATGTCGGGTTTGTTCTGGCACAGGATACCTATGGGAATGTGCCTTTCCTCAGCAAGCTTAGCCGTACGCAATGAGTTTTCTCTTCCTAAAGAAATGGGAAGAGTTACTTCGGGGAAAAGAACAAGATTCCTTGTGGGTAATATGGGCAGATCGTTAGGTTCATAGGGGATAGGTGCAATTTCTTTTCCACCCAGGTTTATCTGCCCTATGGATACTATTGAAGCTTTACCTTGATTATCAAAGTTCATGTAGAGGTAATTCTAAATACTTAAATCAACTATTAGTTGTCATTCTTCCGTCGTGGAAGATGTTGGCTTTACGCCTCGGGTTCTTCAGCAGCTTCTTCAGCGGCTTCTTCAGCCTCGAAGGTTGTGATGCCTGCAGCAATCAGCATGTTATACCAGTTGAGAAGCTTCTTAATGTCGTTGGTGTAGACGCGTTCGTCATCAAACTCGGGAAGAACCTTAGCGAAGAAAGCTCGGATTTCTGAGTCTGATTTAAATGCTTTTACGTCAACGGGCTGACCTTCAGCTACTTTTTTTACTGACTCAAGCACGGTTGACAGGGGTACATCATCACCAACGGTATACATTGAAATATCGGCGAGTGAAATAACCTTGTCGTGAGCGTAGGCGGGAGTACGTTTACCGGTCTGGAGGCTCTCAACGATGAGCATGTTTTTACCGGGATTAATCAACTTGAAAAGACCCGGACGGCCGGCTATAGATAAGATACCTTTAAGCATGATATTGTGTATTATATTAGTTTATAGTTAAATGATGGTCTTTTTGTTATTATCCAAATGTGGATTTAATGTGCGTAGTGACCGAACGAAATGCAAATTTACGAAAAATGTTTGTTCATCGCAATTTCAGCATACGTATTTTGCTTTATTTTGATTATCTTTGCAACAAACTATGTGGAGATTTTATAAGAATATTATACAGTTGATAATCTCGCCCGACAATGGGTGGGTGGATATTCAGCAGACGAGCATTCCCCAAAGGGCAATGCTCGGAGCGATATGGATGATTATAGTGGTGGCATTCTCGCCGTTACTCCATTATGTATATGGTAATGACACAATGTGGCTCAACGTAGTAAAGGAATCGATTATGATTCTTATTTCCATGGGGCTTACGTATTTTATAGCAGGCATGGTAATGAACACCTGGATTCCCAAGATTAATGGTGGTGTTGAGAATAAGGATAAGGTTACGATATTTGCGGCTTATGTTACAAGTCTTCTCTCGTTACAGATTTTAATAACCAATATTCTGCCACTGTCATTTGCTATCCTGACCTTGTGGCCTGTTTACGTGGCGGTAATAATGTGGCGAGGAATGCATTATATGGACGTGGATGCCCGTAATACAGGAAAATTCATGGCTGTAGTCATCCTCTCGCTGATTGTTCCGTCCCAGCTACTTATCAAGTTCTTTTTAATCTTTTAATGTTATGAAATTCAAGGAAGTTAATATAAAAAACAGGCGTGCGACATTTGACTACGCAATTGGGGATACATTTACAGCCGGCATTGTGCTGACAGGCACAGAGATTAAGTCAATTAGACTTGGTAAGGCAAGTCTTGTTGATACTTTCTGCTATGTTGACAATGGGGAAGTGTGGGTTAAGAATATGTATATTGCCGAGTATTTCTATGGCACATACAACAACCACGCGGAACGCCGTGACAGGAAGTTGCTTTTAAATAAAAAAGAGATTGCCGAGCTTGAAAAGCATGGTAAGGAAACCGGTTTCTCAATTATCCCTCTAC
>JAAVGQ010000102.1 GCA_014800105.1 Bacteroidales bacterium
ACGGCATCCGTGATAAATTTTTACACCGGGATAAATAATTGTATCTTCACCAATCTCNACGTTGTGACCAATATATGCTTGGGGATAGATTTTGACTCCCTGAGAGAGTTTAACATTCTCTCCAATATAGGCAAAAGCCCCTATATATACTTTTTCAGNCACNGTTACANTGGGAGCTATAAAGCTTGGTTGCTCAATCCCTTCAGGCTGGTGGGCTGTCATCTGTTCGACCATCTTAAGAAGCATAGCTACAGTAGCGTATGGGTCAGCNACACGTATGAGTGTTGCCTTGACCGGTTTTTCAGCTTCGAAATCGTTGCTTACGAGGACGATTGAGGAATCTGTTTCGTAAATATAGGGAGTGTATTTAGGATTGGCAAGGAATGAAATAGCACCCTCGACACCTTCCTCAATTTTTGCGAAAGTGCTCACAGAGGCGTTGCCGTCACCCTCGACGGTACCATTGACAAGTGATGCTATTTGATTGGCTGTAAATTGCATTGTAATAAATTAGTCTGTTAAACTAAACACTTGGTAATTCCCNGCTTNTANTCCGANTCTACAAAGATANCGAAAAAATCGTGAGATAGTCACTTAATTAATTAAAAATTTCAATATTCAGTTTTTTATGGAGAATTTATGAGTGTGNTTACTTTCAGCTCGCTCAAAAAAAACACTACCCGATAGTTTCATGACTATCGGGTAGAATGAGATGTAAAGGGGGATTTTTTAATGATCAATTAATTTGCTGCGAGAGGAGCCGGGGTAGTGTAGGTGCGAGCGGCAAGTTCCTTGTCAAACATATAAAGCCCGTAGCCGTTGTCGCCGATTTTCTTGAGCGTATTGATATAATCACCGGCTGTTTCCTCTTCTTCAACCTGCTCATCGATGAACCACTTGAGCATNGATTGAGTTGCGTAATCATGTTTTTCAGTTGCAAGAGCATAGAGGTTGTTNATCATTTCGGTAACCTTGTTCTCATGCTGAAGAGTGTGTTCAAATGCAGCAAGAGGAGAAGCCCACTCGGTTTCTACAGCTTCGATGGGCATNAGANTTACTTTGCCACCGCGTGAATTTACGTAATTCATCATAATGGTTGCATGATCCTGCTCTTCCTTAAACTGGATGGCAAACCAGTTGGCAATACCGTTATAACCTTCATGAGCGAAGTGCATTGACATTGAAAGATAGAGATAAGCCGACCAGAATTCGGCATTAATCTGAGCATTAAATGCTTTTTCGATTTCTTGATTTAACATAGTANTTATTTTTTNGTTAAAGTTTTATTTGCATTGTAGTCATTGACGGTGTCGTTGACAATGCGTTTCATGTAACGTGAGGCAAACTTGTAGTCAGCTGACACAAACTGATTCAGCTTGGCAAGCGAGTCAGCAAGGACTCCGGCTTCCTCGGAGAGCGAGAGTATACGGTCAACGAGTTTANTAACGCGGTTGAACTGAGCATCAGTAAAATCAAGGGTGTTTTCAGTAACACCGGCGACAATTACCTCACGAATAAGAACTTCAATAATAGCCTCGCTACCCGGGGCGAAACTTTCAAACGTCTTGACAGCCTTGTTGAGCACTGAGACTCTTGCCTTGGAGTGGCGCCACTTGCTGCGACCATATTCTTTGTCAATAATCTTGTTGTGCTTTTCAATNAGTTTATTCACGTCGGGATTAAGGAAGTACTCGAAGTACTCCTTAATCTCAGGGCGTGCCTGGTAAGCATCCAGTATTATTTCCACCAGCTGTGGAGCTGANAGTTGATTCAGTTCTTTCTTAAGTGAGGTGCGGGACATTTCTTATTGNGCTTGAGTGGTAGAATCAGANGCGGGTTTCAGCCAGCGGTCAAGCCAACGGAAGAATACGCGCTGCCACAGCACTGAATTCTGGGGCTTGAGAATCCAGTGGTTTTCATCAGGGAAAAGAACCATCTCAGCGGGGACACCCCTNAGGCGTGCTGCGTTAAAAGCCATTTCGCCCTGAGAAGAGAGAATGCGGTAGTCATATTCACCGTGGGTGATGAGGATGGGGGTATCCCACTTGTCAATGAACTTGTGGGGTGACATAGCGAATGTGCGCTGAGCCACTGCATTATCCTTTTCCCAGGGAGCACCGCCCATATCCCAGTTAGCAAACCAGAGTTCTTCAGTTTCAAGATACTGAGCCTCAATGTTGAAGATACCGGCGTGAGCGATGAGGGCTGCAAAACGTCCCTCGTGGTTGCCGGCAAGCCAGTAAACTGAGAAACCGCCGTAGCTGGCGCCAACGGCACCGATGTGGTTTTCATCAATAAAGGGCTCAACCTTCAGTGCATCCACTGCACTGAGGTAATCTTTCATGTTCTGGCCGGGATAATCCTTGGAAATCTGTGCGTTCCATTCGGTACCGAAGCCGGGTAGACCGTGACGGTTGGGCGCGATAATCACGTAGCCGTTAGATGCCATGAGAGCGAAGTTCCAACGGTAGCTCCAGAACTGGCTCACGGGCTGCTGGGGACCACCCTGGCAGTAAAGAACGGCGGGATAAGTCTTATTCTTATCAAAGTGAGGAGGATAGATAACCCAGGTTGCCATCAGTTTTCCGTCGGTCGTAGGAACTTGGCGGAGCTCGACAGTGGGCATGTCAATCTGAGCAAGAAGTTCGGTATTTACCTCAGTGAGCTTGGTAACGTTACCGTCAGCAACGGCAATGTTGTAAACTTCATTGGGCTCAATCATTGAGTGGCGCAAGGTGATGATGTTATCGTTTCCTGCGGGAACGAGTGCTGCGTAGTCATAGCAACCGTCAGCCAGCACCTTGACCTCGTGAGATTCAACATTGATTGAGAAAACGGGGATAACGCCATCCTTGGGAGCGAGGAAGTAGATCTCCTTGCCGTCAGGACGCCAGGCGATAGCATCGGCAGTGTAATCCCAGTCGGTGGTGAGATCAGTCTTGACACCGGTGTTCAAGTCGAGCGTAAAGATGCGGTTCTTATCACTTTCGTAGCCATCGTGCTCCATGCTGAGCCAGGCAAGGGTGTTACCGTCAGGAGAGAATGCCGGGGCGGTATCGTAGCCCATCATGCCCTCAGTGAGACATTTGGTAGACCCGTCAGCGAGGTCATAGAGGTAGAGGTTAGAGTTAGTGGAGATAGCATATTCCATGCCTGTTTTCTTGCGTGAAACGTAAACGAGTTTCTTGCTGTCAGGGTGCCAGGCGAATGATTCAACGCCACCGAAGGGTCGCATGGGTGCTTCGAACGGTTCGTCGGCCATGATGTCCTTGATGTCAGAGAGGCTGTTTCCGTCCCATGCGGCAAGGAAAGGATGGGGGATTTCGGTTACCCATTCATCCCAATGCTTGTACAGGAGATCATCGATGATGCGGGCGTTGGCCTTGGGAAGGTCAGGGTACACGTCCTGGGGAGTGCGGGCATATTTTACGGTTGAGATGAGAATGACGTTCTTCTCGTCGGGAGAGAACAGGAAACCTTCGATACCGTTCTCAATGTTAGAGATAACGCGGGGATTGGTACCGTCAGCGTTCATAATCCACAGTTGGGGTTTACCGTCATTATTGGCAACATAGGCGATGCTCTTGCCATCGTTCAACCACACAGCGCTGTTTTCGCTGCCGGCAGTGCGGGTGAGGCGCTTGGAGTCAGAACCGTCAATGTTCATGAGATAGAGGTCAGCGTTGCTGCGGTTTTCTTCTACGCTTTCATAAGATACAGAGTAGAGGATTTTGGAACCGTCAGGTGACACGACGGGATTGGTAACACGCCCCAAGGCTTCGAGAGCCTCGATTGAGAAAGTGCGGTCAGTGATTGTGACCTGAGGCTTATCGATGATATTCTCATCTTCAGCCTTGCTGCCAGCGCATGAAGCTAATGAGATGGAAGCCGCTGACATTAATGCGAGTGATAGATTTAATTTATTCATTTATAATGTTTTGTGAGATTATCCTTATTGGGGCGTCGTGACGCTGGCTTAGAGTTGTGACTGAAATTGGGATTAAACGATTTCGGTCCCTTTTTAACAGGCGTGGGAACCCGGAAGCCGCCATGATTGTCAGGGAACAGTTTCTTGATAAGGTCAGGACGGTGCAGGCGGTTCAGTGACTTGATGATACCCTCGCGGTAAGTGCGGTCATACCAGAAGAAGTATTGCCGCTGCGCAAGTTTCTCAGCCGGGGTTGTTGCCGTGAAGATTTTCTCACCGGTGTAAGGATGATAACCGGTGTAGTAGATCTCGGTAGCAAGTGTCATGGGAGTGGGCGTAAAGTCTTGAATCTGCTCAAGATGCAGATTCAGCTCCTTAGTCTTAATAGCCAGCTGAGCCATATCTATTTCCTCGCAGGCGGGATGGCTTGAGATGAAATAGGGTATAAGTTGCTGATTGAGTCCACACGAAGTGTTAACGTCATCAAAAATTTTCTTGAAATCATAGTAGAGCGAGAATGAGGGCTTTCTCATCAGTTTGAGCACATGCTCCTCAGTGTGTTCCGGGGCGACTTTAAGACGGCCGGAGACGTGTTTCTCGATGAGTTCGCGATTATAGCGAAGATTGTTAGCGTCAATTTTTTTTACGCCGGTGTGGTGCATGGAGAGATCGTATCTCACCCCGCTACCAATGAATGATTTCTTGATACCGGGAATTGCATCAACCTTGTGATAGAGGTCAAGCAGGGGACCGTGGTCAGTGTTTAGATTGGGGCACACTGCGGGATGCAGGCATGAGGGGCGCATGCACTTGGTGCAGATTGACAGGTCACGGCCGTGCATTCCATACATATTGGCCGACGGGCCGCCAAGGTCAGAAAGATACCCTTTGAAGTCAGGGAGTGAAGTGATGGTCTTCACCTCATTGAGAATTGACTTTTCACTGCGCGAGGCAATGAATTTTCCCTGATGAGCTGAGATAGTGCAGAACGCGCAACCACCGAAACACCCACGGTGCATATTGACTGAAAACTTTATCATATCATAAGCCGGGATGCGTTTTCCTCGATAGCGGGGGTGGGGCAGGCGCGTATAGGGGAGGTCAAATGAGCAGTCAATCTCCTCGGTGGTCATGGGCGGGTACATGGGATTAACGCGTACAGCCCACTTGTCATGAGGTTGCCACAAAGTAACGCCCTGCATGCGGTTGCTCTGCTGTTCTATATGTTTGAAATTAGCTGACTGTTTCTTTTTATCCCTGAGGCAAGCACCGAATGATTCGAGAACGATAGCCTCGTCAGCATCAGCGTTAACAGGGACGGCAGCCAGTGGCTGGCGGGAGACGACCTGGGGTATATCGTAGAGGTCATTGACGGTGCCTCCTTCAGCGAGACGACGGGCTATTTCCACGATGGGCTTTTCTCCCATTCCGTATACAATGACATCAGCGGGAGCATCAGCAAGCAGGGAGGGTCGCAACCGGTCCTGCCAGTAGTCGTAATGAGACAGGCGCCTCATTGAGGCTTCGATTCCACCTGCAATTATGGGGACGTCGGGATATAGTTTTTTAAGAATTTCGCTATATACGATAGTAGGATAGTCAGGGCGCATTCCGTGACGTCCGTCGGGAGTATAGGCATCATCACTGCGACGGCGGCGTGCTGCGGTATAGTGGTTAACCATAGAGTCCATAGCTCCGGCTGACACGCCGAAGAAGAGGCGTGGCGCGCCAAATTTGCGGAAGTCGCGGAGGTCATCGCGCCAGTTGGGTTGCGGAACGATAGCCACGCGGTAGCCGTGAGCCTCCAGCACTCGGCCTATTACAGCTGCACCGAATGAGGGGTGATCAACGTAAGCATCCCCTGAGAAGAGGACAACATCGACGTAGTCCCAGCCCAGGGCTTCCATTTCCTTTACCGAGGTAGGAAGCCAACGGCGGGTATCCAACACGGGGAGTCGATTATTCTTGGATAAATCAGGCATCGAACTTTTCTTTTAGATACTGTTCTGATTTTATGATTTCATCACGCAGTCGAGCCGCTTCCATGAATTCCATGTTCTTGGCGGCTGCCACCATCTGGGTTCTCATGAGATTGATAGATTTCTCGAGTTCCTGGCGTGACATGTAAGGCATGACGGGATCAGCAACCATGGACGCTTTCTTGGATGGCGTGTATTCCTGGCTATAAGGAATGGCCTGAGCCGGTTTACGTGAACGTGACCCTGTGGAGCGGCTGTCATTCTTAACCGGTGTGGTTTCAGCGTCATCATCCATGCCGATGAGGGCGCGACGAGCCTTGACGATAGCCTGAGGCGTAATTCCGTGTTCCTTGTTATACTCCATCTGTATTTTGCGGCGGCGGGCAGTCTCATCAATAGTTTGCTGCATGCTGTCAGTAATCTTGTCGGCATACATTATAACCTTGCCTTCAAGGTTGCGGGCAGCGCGACCCACGGTCTGCGTGAGTGAGCGGTGAGAACGCAGGAATCCTTCCTTGTCAGCATCAAGGATAGCAACGAGTGAGACTTCGGGGAGGTCAAGACCTTCACGCAGGAGGTTCACACCAATGAGAACGTCGTAAACACCTGCGCGCAGGTCATCAAGAATCTTTATGCGGTCAAGGGTGTCGACGTCGCTGTGAATGTAAGCGGTCTTGACATCCATGCGGGCGAGGTAATCGTTCAATTCCTCGGCCATGCGTTTGGTGAGAGTGGTGACAAGCACGCGCTCATCAGCCTCGCAACGAATGCGTATCTCTTCAAGCAGGTCATCAACCTGATTAAGCGAACCTCTCACTTCTATTTCGGGGTCGAGAAGTCCGGTGGGGCGGATGAGCTGTTCCACTACCACGCCCTCGCTACGATTCAGTTCATAGTCGGCCGGTGTAGCACTTACATATATGGTCTGAGGTGTCAGTGCCTCGAATTCTTCAAACTTTAACGGGCGATTGTCGAGCGCTGCGGGAAGACGGAATCCGTAGTCAACAAGATTTTCCTTGCGGGCACGGTCGCCGCCAAACATTGCACGAATCTGGGGTAGGGTGACATGACTCTCATCAATAATGGTGAGGAAGTCATTGGGGAAGTAGTCAAGAAGACAGAAAGGACGCATTCCAGGCTGGCGTCCGTCAAAGTAACGGCTGTAATTTTCAATGCCGGGGCAGTGACCCACCTCGCGCATCATTTCAACATCATAGGTTACACGTTCGTAAAGGCGTTTTGCCTCGAGCTCCTTAGCTTCCTTATTGAAGAAGTTCACCTGTTCGCCAAGGTCAAGCTGAATCTCAGACAGGGCTCCCGCCATGCGTTGCGGAGAGGTTACGAAAATGTTGGCGGGGTAGATGTTAAAGTTATCGTGGGGAGTTTTGACATCAGTTAGAGGATCAATGGAGTAGACTTCTTCGATTTCGTCGCCGAAGAAGACAATGCGCACGATGGTATCTTCGTAAGCCAGACGCACGTCAACGGTGTCACCTTTCACGCGGAAGGTACCGCGCGAGGTGTCAATCTCGTTTCGGGAGTACATGGCATTGGATAGTTTGCGCAGGAGGCTGTTGCGGGTAATTTTCAGTCCGCGCTTAACCTCGATAACGTTTTCATGAAAATCATCAGGATTGCCGATACCATAGAGGCAGGAAACGGAGCTTACAACGACTACGTCGCGACGACCAGACAACAGAGCCTGAGTGGTGGCGAGTCGCAGGCGGTCGATTTCCTCGTTGATCATCAGGTCTTTTTCGATATATTTATCGACTGAC
>JAAVGQ010000037.1 GCA_014800105.1 Bacteroidales bacterium
ATACCTCCGATTATGGCATTACTCCCGTTACTGAAGAGTCTCCTCTCGTAATGGTTGAATATTCCTCTCCCAATACCAATAAGCCTCTCCACCTGGGACATGTGCGCAATAACCTCCTTGGCTACAGCCTCTCACGCATTCTTGAAGCTTGTGGCAACAAGGTTGTGAAGACTAACATTGTCAATGACCGCGGCATCCACATCTGCAAGTCCATGCTTGCATGGAAAAAGTGGGGTAACGGAGCTACTCCCGAGTCTACAGGCAAGAAGGGTGACCACCTCATCGGTGACTTCTATGTTCTCTTCGACAAGCACTACAAGGCTGAACTCGAGGAGCTCACCAAGGATGGCAAGATGACAAAGGAAGAAGCTGAAAAGGCATCTCCCCTGATGAAGGAAGCACGCGAAATGCTCGTAAAGTGGGAACAGAAGGACCCGGAAGTGCGTGGCATGTGGGAAATGATGAACGGCTGGGTATATGCCGGTTTCGACGAGACATATAAGCGCATGGGCGTTTCATTCGATAAAATATACTATGAGAGTGACACGTATCTTGAAGGGAAGGAAAAGGTTCTCGAAGGTCTTGAGAAAGGCATCATGTACCGCAAGGAAGATGGCTCAGTGTGGGCTGACCTTACCGCTGACGGTCTTGACCACAAGCTCCTGTTGCGTAGCGACGGTACCTCAGTCTACATGACTCAGGATATCGGTACAGCAAAACTGCGTTATGCCGACTTCCCCATCGACAAGATGATCTACGTCGTCGGTAACGAGCAGAACTACCATTTCCAGGTGCTTTCACTTCTCCTTGACAAGCTCGGTTTCAAGTGGGGTAAGAATCTCGTTCACTTCTCTTACGGCATAGTTGAGCTCCCCGAGGGCAAGATGAAGAGCCGCGAGGGTACAGTGGTAGACGCTGATGATCTCATGGATGAAATGGTCACCACCGCCCGCGAGGTGTCAGGCGAGCTTGGCAAGCTTGACGGCATGGATGCTGCTGAGGCCGAGGCTATCGCCGAGACCGTGGGCATGGGAGCTCTCAAATATTTCCTCCTCAAGGTTGACCCGCGCAAGAACATGACATTTAACCCCAAGGAGACAATCGACTTCAACGGTAACACAGGGCCTTTCATCCAGTACACCTATGCCCGCATACGTTCAGTGCTACGTCGTGCTGCCGAGGCCGGTATCGAACCTATCAACTACCTGAGTGTTATTCCTAATGAAAAGGAGATTGCACTCATCCAGGCACTTGCCGATTTCCCCGCAACCGTTCAGGAAGCAGGCCGCAGCTATAGTCCCGCGCTGATAGCCAACTATGTCTATGACCTCGTGAAGCAGTACAACCAGTTCTACCATGACTATTCAATCCTCAAAGAGGAGAACAAGGAAGTACGAGCCCTGCGCCTGGCACTCTGTGACGCTACAGCCCGCGTAATCAAGACCGGCATGGGTCTCCTTGGTATCAATGTTCCGGAGCGCATGTAAACAGCGTTTTCACGAATGTTGACATGCAAAATATTACAATAAACCATCTCTCTAAAACAATTATTGATTATGAACAATTACAACATTAACAATTATTACTCAAATGCCTACGACACGCAGTCGCTTGACGCTCATGTGTCAAAGGTAATGAAGAACGTGTATGTGCGCATGTTCCTGGGACTTCTCGTGACTGCTCTCGCAGCATGGATTGTCCCCACTATCCCTGCGGTTGCAAGCATCGCAATGAGCAAGAGCGGCTACCTTGTTCTCGCTATCATTGAAATTGGTATCGTGTTGTGGATTTCCGCAGGAATCAACAAGATGTCATCTTCAACAGCTACGTTGCTCTTCTTCCTGTTTGCCCTGGTGAACGGAACTACACTTTCGATTATATTCATGGCATTCTCGCCCGAGTCAATCCTCAAGACATTCCTCATCACTGCAGGAACCTTCGGAGCAATGAGCATCTATGGTTACTTTACCAATAAAGACCTCACCCGCGTGGGCTCATTCCTCATGATGGCTCTCTTCGGTCTCATCATCTGCTCAATCGTGAACATCTTCTGGGGCAATAATACAATGTCATGGATTATCTCAATCGTTGGCGTACTGATTTTCATCGGCCTCACCGCTTGGGACACCCAGAAAATCAAGCAGATGGCAATGCAGATGCCCGGTGCTACTGACAGCCGCCTCTCAACCATCGGCGCGCTGACTCTGTATCTTGACTTCATCAACCTGTTCCTTTACCTGCTGCGTTTCTTCGGAAGCAGCCGTGACTAAGAGTAAGGTTGAAATTAACTCGTATTTAATTTATAAAAACTATAACTGAGAGTATTAAGATGCTCTAATGTTAAGTCGATACAATAAATATTATAAAAATATCATAATCCTTGCCCTGCCAATCCTGGTGGGGCAATTGGGTATGATAGCGGTAGGGTTTGCTGACAATATCATGGTGGGCCAGCACTCGACTGCCGAGCTGGCCGCAGCCTCGTTTGTCAACAATATTTTCAATATTGTAATGTTCCTGTGCCTGGGATTCACTTACGGGTTGACCCCGCTTATAGGGGCTCTTGCAGGAAGAAAAGATGATGACCGCGAGGAAAAAATAGGCCGTACACTGCGAGTGGGACTTCGGGTAAACTTCCTGTTTTCCCTACTGCTCACCGTGGTGATGGGAACGCTCTATTTCTTCCTTGACCGCCTGGGACAACCTGAGGAATTGCTCCCGATAGTCCGCCCTTACTACCTGATATACCTGTCAGGACTCATACCGGTAGNAATATTCAACGTGTTTGCTCAATGGAGCTATGCGATACGCAACACTGTNATGCCTACGATAATTGTGCTTATATCTAATGTACTTAACATCATAGGCAATTATCTTTTGATTTCAGGGCATGGCGGCTTTCCAGAGCTTGGACTTACGGGCGCAGGNCTNTCAACACTGACAGCCAGGCTATTCTGTCCGGTTATTATATTCTGCGTATTCATGTTCAGTCGCAAATATAGCCGTTACCGTACAGGATTCCACAATAAAAATGTGGAAAGCTATCCGGCTAAGCAAATTGCAACGACGTCGCTACCAATTGGATTCCAGATGGCCTTTGAAACTGCTGCATTTTCAGGAGCGGCAATTATTGCCGGTATGCTTCCTGACGGTACACTGGCATTGGCCGCGTTCCAGGTGCTCCTGATTGTTGCCACGCTTGGATTCTGTATTTACTACAGCATAGGTACCGGAGTCTCAGTACTGGTGGCAAACGCAGCCGGCGAGAACGACTATCATCGCATGAGAAGTATAGGNTGGGCGGGATATCATGTAACGCTTGCCTTTTCAGTGTTGAGCTGCACGGTATTTCTCGTTCTCGGTCCCACGCTCATCAGCTTTTTCAGTGACAACGACGAGGCCCTCATTGCACTTGCTACCGCACAGCTCATCCCGCTCGTGGTGTACCAGCTGGGCGATGCCACACAGATTAACTTTGCCGGGGCACTGCGAGGAACCTCGCGCGTGATGCCCATTCTGTGGATTGCATTTTTCAGCTATATATTAGTGGGAATACCTTCAACATGGACTCTCTCCCACACCATGGGCATGGGATTGCAAGGCATATTCTACAGCTTTTCTATCTCCCTGTTCCTTGCCGGCGGCCTTTTCCTTTATTATTTCCTCCATTATACCCGTCGAAGGTAAAGGAAGCGCCACTTTATGAGGCNTAATTTCCAAAAGTTACTTATCTTTGTAACTGAATATGAAAGAAAACAGCCAGCGAGAATTTATACCTGAACCGGTGCTACGGCGCTTGCCGTGGTACCTTGCCTACGTGAGCATGCTCAAGGATAAAAAAGTAGAGCATGTGTCATCCACGACTATCTCAAGGGAATTGAATGTCGATTCCTCCCAGATAGCCAAGGACCTGTCATTCCTCAANATAAAGGGNAAAACCCGTATAGGATACAATGTTGTGACGCTTGAACGNGAACTGCGCGAGTTCCTCGGATTCCGTCACTCCCACAATGCAGTGATTTTCGGNGCGGGCAGCCTTGGAGCNGCGCTGATGGCTGACTCAGGATTGTCACGTTACGGACTGAACGTNGTGGCCGGATTCGATATCAATCCTGACCTCATAGGTACGACNGTATCAGGCGTACCCATTTTCAGTGTTGACGAGCTTGANACCCGCTGCCGCAAACTNAAAGCCGAGATTGGTATCATCACCGTGCCGGTTGATCATGCTCAGGATGCTGCTGACATGCTTATCTCAGCCGGCGTGAGAGGATTGTGGAATTTCACCCCGGTGCGCATCCGTGTAGCTGACGGCATTGTAATCGCCAATACTTCCATATACGCGCACCTTGCTGTAATGTACAACCGCCTGTATAATCTTTCAGCTGATTAAAANNACTTATGAAAATTCTATACTGCGAGCCTAAAGAACTGCTGAGTCAAGGAGTTGATAATTGCGTGAGCCTGCTGACCGACTCATCNCTCACCCGCAACGGGCATGCCCTGTTTCTCCCTCCCCACCATGANCGATGGATTATTACCGTTGCCCCGGGCGTGCGCATTTCACGCTTAGGAAAATTCATCGCCCCAAAGTTCGCCCCAAGATATTATGACGCCTGGACGTTAACAGTGAGACTGCGCCCCCAGGGTATTACCTACCCCGCTTCAGCTACAGAAGTTGCATTTGACTCGTCACTAATCATTGGCGAATGGTTCCCNATTGACCCAACTGATAAAAACGTTGTTGACATCCAGGTAACAGGTACCCAAGACCTGACACTAAAGCTCAACCTCCAAAACTTCAACAAAACTATCGCTGACCTNAGCTCAAGCTTCATCATGAAACATGGNGATGTAATAGTTCCGCTTCCCGAGCTGATNACGTTCCCGGTAGCAGTCGATAACAAGATAGAACTNACATGTGACGGCAAGCAATGCCTGTCATTCAAGATAAAATAATCACATTATACCGCTGAAAATGAAACTGACCGAATCACGTTCAAGTATGTTACACGGAGTCCTGCTTATAGGACTGTTTGCCTGTGCCGCCTTCTACATAGGCAGTGCAAAGATTTTCACTGACCTCTCACTGAGCCCCATGATTATAGGTATCCTCCTGGGTATGATTTACGCTAACTCGTTGCGTAACCATCTCCCCGAAACCTGGGTACCGGGCATTCAGTTCTGCTCAAAACGCCTGTTGCGCATAGGTATTATCCTCTATGGCTTCCGTCTCACATTCCAGGACATCGCTGCAGTGGGTATTGCAGGAATCACTATTGANGCAATAATCGTAACAGTCACAATCATAGGTGGNTATCTCATCGGAACCAAGGTNCTGAAAATGGATCCNGACCTGTCGATGCTGACATCGGTNGGTAGCGGTATTTGTGGTGCAGCTGCCGTTCTCGGTGCTGAGGCGACCCTGAAAACCAAGCCTTACAAAACTGCCGTTGCAGTAGCTACCGTGGTGATTTTCGGCACAATATCAATGTTCTTGTACCCCATCGTTTATCGCACCGGGCTGTTAGGACTCAGCCCTCAGGAAATGGGAATCTTCGGTGGTGCAACCCTCCATGAGGTTGCTCATGCCGTAGGTGCAGGAAACGCCATGGGAGAAGATATAGCTGCCACTACTGTAATCGTCAAGATGATACGCGTGATGATGCTCGTNCCCGTGCTCTTGATTCTGGGAATATGGGTGGCACNTCGTGCAAGTTCAACCGGCGCTGACGGTGGCAAAGGAAAAATNGCAATTCCATGGTTTGCATTCGGTTTCCTCGCTGTTATCGCCCTTAACTCACTGTCAATGTGGCTCAATACCGCGTTTGATACCCCNATGGGTATTCCGGCTTCAGCCGTCAATGTCATCAACTATATTGACACGTTCATGCTCACTATGGCCATGGCTGCCCTTGGCGCCGAGACCTCCATTGATAAGTTCAAGAAAGCTGGTGCCAAGCCGTTTGTACTCGCGTTCACAATCTACATCTGGCTCCTNGGNGGCGGTTATCTTCTCGNCCGNTATCTCGCTCCGGCATTACTCTAAGCCCAATTAACTGATAAATCCTCNCAAACCATGTCAAGCTCCGTTACAAAATCTCCGTGCACTGACTGCCTCGTTATCATCCCCATGTATAACGAGCGTGAAAACGCGTCGGCAATCATCGACGCAGTATTNCGACAGCCCCACGCCATGAATGTGCTTGTAATTGATGACGGCTCGCCCGACGGTACTGCCGCNATTGTCAAGGAAAAGATGTCAGCTCATCCTGACCGCGTCTTCATCATTGAACGCGCCGGGAAGCAAGGNCTGGGAACNGCNTATATAACNGGTTTCAANTGGGCTCTCGAGCATGGCTACGAGTACATCTTCGAGATGGATGCTGACTTCTCCCATAACCCTGATGACCTCATGGCNCTCTACGAGGCATGTGCCNNGGGGGGAGCCGACATGGCGATAGGTTCACGCTACGTTACAGGCGTTAACGTTGTAAACTGGCCCATGGGACGCGTGCTTATGAGCTATTACGCCTCAAAATATGTGAGGATAGTGACCGGCCTAAAAATTCACGACACCACTGCCGGCTTCGTGTGCTACCGTCGCAGGGTGCTTGAAAGCATGGAACTCGACAAAATTCAGTTCAAGGGCTANGCGTTCCAGATTGAGATGAAATTCACTGCCTGGAAAAGCGGATTCAAGATTGTTGAAGTCCCCATCATTTTCGTCAACCGCGTTCTGGGCGAGAGCAAAATGAGCGGAAGCATATTTGGCGAAGCAGTCTTCGGCGTCATAAAACTTAAAGTGTCAAGCTGGTTTAAGAAGCCTCAAAAGAAGAATGCCAATGGAAAATAAATCACTTGCTTGCATGAATACGATAAAGACTATTCTACATAACGCTCTCATAGTTAATGAAGGTNCCGTTACTCCCGGCTATCTTATCATCGAGGGTGACACTATAACCGAAGTGGGACACGGCCCGTGCCTGCTCTCACAGAATTTGACTGACGGNGCTACCGTCATTGACTGCTGCGGCGATTATCTCATGCCNGGCGTNATTGACACNCACGTCCATTTCCGCGACCCGGGGCTCACNCACAAGGCTGACATCACCACCGAGAGTGCAGCTGCCGTTGCCGGNGGTGTNACTTCNTACATGGANATGCCCAACACTAATCCTGCAACCGTGACTCTCGAGGCATGGGAAAACAAGATGAANCACGCAGCAGAGTGTTCACACGCTAACTANGCGTTTTANATAGGAGCAACCAACGATAACCTNGACACANTNNTGTCAATGGATTATACCCGCGTGCCNGCCATCAAGCTTTTCCTTGGTTCATCAACAGGCAACATGCTCGTGGATGATTCCGAAACCCTGAGCCGACTTTTCAGCGAAACAAACGCTCTTATCGCGGTTCATGCTGAGGACGAAACCATTATCAGGAANAACCGCGANNAACTCAAAGCCNNNTATCCTGAGGGACAGGTGCCATTGACCGAGCACGCCACCATGAGGTCNCGCGAAGCTTGTCTCAAGGCNGCTAAGAAAGCTGTCGAGGCGGCTAAGAGTACCGGTGCCCGGCTGCACCTTCTNCATGTTTCTACTGCTGACGAGCTCGCACTGCTTTCTCCCGGTCCGCTCGGCGAAAAAAATATCACGGCTGAGACGTGTCCCCATTATCTGCTGTTCACGAACAATGATATCGCCACCCGGGGTGCCCGCGTAAAATGTAATCCGGCTATCAAGGATAAAAGCGACCTCAAGGCACTGAAAGATGCTTTGCGTCACGGCCTTATCGATACTATTGCGACTGATCATGCACCCCACCTGCCGGCTGACAAAGAAGGAGATTTGCTGAAAGCAGCCTCAGGAATGCCCGGAATCCAGTTCTCATTACCCATTATGTTGTCAGGTATCGTGACACCTGCACGTGCTGCCGAACTTATGTCACACAATCCGGCCACACTCTACCGCATTAACCGCCGGGGCTTCCTGAAACCCGGATATAAGGCTGACATCGTGAGAGTAAAGCACCTCGAAACACCCCATGTCATAAGCGACGAGGATGTAGTGAGCCGCTGCGGGTGGACACCATTTGCCGGTGTTCCCGTTGACTATGAGGTAGTGACTACTCTTGTAAACGGCAAGGTAGCATTCGAAAATGGAACCGTAACCAATACAATTGCCGGTGAGCCTCTAACTTTCGGCCATAATATATGTTAGAAGAGTATGAAAGAATTTGTAATAAGTAAAGAGACCACTGAAAAAGCCGTCCTCGTGGGACTGGTAACCCGTAACCAGACTGAGGAAAAGGTTAACGAATACCTTGATGAACTGGCTTTCCTTGCTGACACTGCCGGCGCGGTGACAGTAAAACGATTTGTACAGAAACTTGATTACCCCAATCCCCGCACATTCGTGGGAACCGGTAAACTCGAAGAAATAAAACTTTACACTGAGGAGAATGAAATCGGTATGGTTATCTTTGACGATGACCTCTCGACCAAGCAGGTACAGAACATCGAGCGCGAGCTCCAGATTAAGGTTCTTGACCGCACGAGCCTCATTCTCGATATATTTGCCAAGCGAGCTCAGACTGCGAGCGCCCGTGCC
>JAAVGQ010000038.1 GCA_014800105.1 Bacteroidales bacterium
CCTCGGGTTGCCCGTAAACAGTTACGGTAACTGAGAACGGATTGCTGAGGTCAATTGTCTCGCCCACGATTTCAGGATTCATCGCTGAGCCCGTAGGACCCAATTTTGCTTCGAGAATCTGGATCTTTTTCAAATCGATAGTCTCAGGCACGGTCACGATGACGCGGCGCGCGGGAACATCAATCTCGCTTTGCCCTATCTGTCCCACGACGCTGAAAGAACGCGTGATAGTCTGGTTTGCCTGAATGGTCCAGATGTAGTCCTGATAGATTGACAGGGTTACATCCACGGGCGAGGTCAGGTTCATGGGGCGGTCGAGAATGCCGGGCTCAACAGCTGCATCAGGCGTGACGGTATAGGAACTCACTGTCACCGCCCTGATGTCTACCTCCTCGCTCAGCGTGACCGACACCGTGCGGTTGATTGAGTCGATGACTGAGGGTGAGGCCTCGCCGTTGACCGCGAATGTAAGGAAATTGGGCTGAATGCGGGGGTAAGGTATATCGTTCTTGATACACCCCGTGAGGAGCGCACCAAGGAATGCAAGCGGCAGTAACAGGAATTTTTTCATTCTCATGATTCTTTTCAGAGTATGCTTGTCAAGTATTCCGGGACGTCATCAGATGTAGATTGCCATGCCCAGGTTGATATTGAAAATGTTAAAACGGAAGTTAGCACCACTGGTGAAGCGTGAGCCCTCTTCAACGCCGTCAGTCATCTGTTTTTCGTGATTCAGTTTGAGACCGAACACACCGAACGACACGTTGAATGCAACATTATCCATAATGAAGACTGCGACACCGGGACTGAAGTTAAGGCTGGCTGAAGTGATATTGGTGCGGGTATCTTTCATCTCGCCGTTAAACTTGCGCTTGAATCGTGACGAGCCGCTGCCNAATGAAAGGTCTACCTCGTTGAACACGCCGAAGCGTTTCATCCTGCCCAGGCCCACGTAGTTACGGTAAAAAACGCCGGCAGTGTAAGTCTGTGAATAGTAGGATATATCACCAATCGAGAAATTCATATCATCGTCAATATCCAATGACATTGACCCCAGGTTACCCGTCAGGCGGGTGAAATTGAACTTGATACCNAGNGACTGGTTGTTGCGTATGGTATAGCTGATTGACGGCTTGATTGAGTAGGCCTTGATTCCGAGGTCAAGGTCCTTGATGATTGAAAGTATCTGAATATCATCGCTTGAGAACTCACCATAGGATGCGGTAAGTCCAAATGCCCATTGCCCNTTGGGAATGAACAGGTAGTTATACAGGCCGCGGTCATAGCGGCCATAGTTNGCCTGTGGTAGGATAATACTGATGGTATCGTTACCCACGATAACCATTTCATCGTCAAGCGGATTGTGAACAACGGTGGAATCCACCGGAATCTTGGGTCGCTTGGCAAGTTTCTGCGTGATGAAATCAGGCTCAGGTTCACCCAGTGCAAAGAGGGATGGACACCCCGCGAGGCAAAGGATGATATATAACATTATGCGTGCACTCCTTGACATGGGTATTATAGATAAAATGCTACACCAAAAGTGATTGAGAAAAGATTTACCTTAAAGTTGGCTGACTGNGAGTTGCGGTGGGCAACGTATATCTGGTCGGTAGTNGACTTGGTGCTGGTGTAACTGAAACCAAGCACGCCCACGTTNACTTCTATGGCCGAGTAGTTGTTGAGGAACATGATCATGCCGGGAGCGAGACCAATATCGAGGTCAAAGCTACGCTCGTAAGTTCCCGAGAGGGATTCTCCTGATCCATTGCAAAGTTTTGACTGGCTGCCACCTAACTGCAACTGCACCTCGTTGAACATGCCGAAGCGCTTATTGTCACCGAAGCTGATGTAGTTACGGAAAGCCGCCATGCCTGAATAAGAATGGCTCAGGCTATAGAGATTATCTATAGAGTAATCAGTGTCAGAACCGAGCACAAACTTCGCTTTGTCAACCTTCATCAAGGTTCTCTTGTAGGCAAATCGACCGCCGGCGGCAAGATTGTCCTTGAAACAGTACATCACCATGGGGCTGAGCTTGAAAGTGTAAGTGTCGCTGTCAAATCCTTCAAGGATAAGGAACTGATAGTTGTCGCTCTTAGACTGCGAGTAGCTCACGCTCACGCCGGTAATCCACTGGCCCTTAGGAACGAATGCATACTGTTCAAGACCTCTCTTGAATTGCTCCTGNGCGANNANGNNANCGNTAGCNGCNGTNANCATNANNAGCAGCNANCAGNNNCNATAACATCTTCCCNGNNANNTTCAAGNNGTTTACACTGTTCAGTGATACCCTCATAANTTAGTTNTCTAAAAATAGTTGAAANTGNTNGGTTAACAGGAGCGGCNGNGTCGCNNGCGTTCACGCTTTNNCTTCNTCGCCNGCNNNCTCGTCCTGTTCTTTNTTGTCNGTCTTTTTNTCGTCNTCAGCGGCCGGTCGNTCGGTCTTCNGTCCGGGAACCGGAGGCATNTTAGCGGGAAGGTCAGTAGCCACCACNTCAATTACCTCGGCATCCTCAGCATCATTCTTTGCCGAGTCACGGGCTGCAAGAATNTCGTCNGTGCGAGAAGCCCACTGGCGCTTNCCGAAGATGTTCTCGACATCCTCAGTAAAGATAACCTCNCGCTGAATCAGCACGTCAGCAAGCTTGGCNTGTCCCTCGGCGTGCTGGCGCAGTATATCCTTGGCACGCTCATACTGCTCGTTGACAATNCGAGAAACTTCCTCGTCAATGAGGCGTGCGCGGTCATCGCTATAGGGCTTTGAGAATCCGTAGTCCTGACCNGTTGAGTCGTAGTAAGAGAGGTTAGGCATCTTTTCGCTCATACCGTAGTAAACAACCATGGCATATGCCTGCTTNGTTACGCGCTCAAGATCGTTGGCAGCCCCTGTTGAGATGCGTCCCAGGAATAGCTCCTCAGCGGCACGGCCACCCANGGTGGCACACATCTCGTCAAGGATAGCCTGAGTGGGCGTAATCTGNCGTTCCTCAGGNAGATACCANGCAGCNCCGAGAGCCTTNCCGCGTGGCACAATGGTAACCTTGATGAGAGGATTAGCATATTTAAGGTGCCAGGANAGTGCAGCGTGACCGGCCTCGTGAACGGCAATAGAGCGTTTCTCCTCGTCAGTGGTGATTTTTGACCTTTTTTCAAGACCACCNATNATGCGGTCAACGGCAGCGATAAAGTCTTCCTTGTCAACGCTCTTCTTGTTATTACGGGCNGCGATGAGGGCAGCCTCGTTACAAACGTTGGCAATCTCTGCNCCTGAGAATCCGGGAGTCTGGCGGGCAAGGAGCTCCACGTCAACGTCAGGACTAACCTTAATCTTGCGCAGGTGTACATTAAATATAGCGACGCGGTCATTCAGGTCAGGAAGTTCCACGTAAATCTGTCGGTCGAAACGTCCGGCACGAAGGAGCGCCTTGTCGAGAATATCAGCACGGTTGGTAGCAGCAAGAATGATTACACCGCTGTTGGTACCGAAACCGTCCATCTCAGTGAGCAGCTGGTTGAGCGTGTTCTCGCGCTCNTCGTTACCGCCCATGCTGGCGTTCTTACCACGGGCACGTCCCACGGCATCAATCTCGTCNATGAACACGATACAGGGTGATTTCTCCTTAGCCTGCTTGAAGAGGTCACGGACGCGTGATGCACCCACGCCCACGAACATTTCCACGAAGTCACTTCCCGACATTGAGAAGAACGGCACGTTAGCCTCGCCGGCTACAGCCTTAGCAAGGAGCGTTTTACCTGTTCCGGGAGGGCCCACGAGGAGCGCGCCCTTTGGAATCTTGCCGCCCAGGTCAGTGTAACGCTGTGGATTCTTTAGGAACTCTACGATTTCCTCAATCTCAGTCTTGGCCTCTGAAAGTCCGGCTACATCTTTAAATGTCACCTGCACGGGACCATCCTTGTCAAAAATCTGAGCTTTAGATTTACCTACGTTAAAGATACCGCCGGGACCGCCCGAGCCATCCTTGCCGCTCATGCGGCGCATGATGAAGAACCAGAACGCTATGATAAGCAGCAAGGGAAGCACTGACCACAGCATTCCGCCCCAGCCGCCACTGGTATCATATTTGTATTCCAGAGGCTTGCCTCGCTGAGCCTGCCACTCCTTGAGGTCGACGGCAACAGCTGCACCTGAACCTATCTCAGTCACGATACGTGCATTCTTGAGCTCATCCTTGGAATAGTTGGTGGTAGGGAAGGTAGCCTGGAACAGCGAGTCGGTTATATCCGCCTCCATTACTTCCTGCTTGGGGAAGATTGTCAGGCGTTTGATGCCATTATTGGCAGCGATGACGGAGTCACTCATAATCTCGCTGAAGCGGGTATATGAAATTTTTTCGGTAGCGGCGTGCTGGTCCATGTAGAACATAGCGAAGAGGAACAGTGCCACGCCGGCATACATCCAGTAGAGACTGAATTTTATAGTTTTTTTCTTTTGAGGCTGGGCCATAGATAAATAAGTGGGCTTTGCGGTAATGTTAGTGATGATTTAAATCGTCGGCTTGAAGAACCGGGGCCGGGGGCCTCAGTCAAGGTCAGGGACGCGGGTCACAACGCCGTCGCTCCACAGGCCTTCGAGGTTATAGTGCTGGCGCATGTCGGGAGTAAAGACGTGGACGAGAGTGTCACCGTAGTCTATCACAATCCACTGAGCGTTGCGGTAACCATCATAATTGTAAGGCTTGATACGGGCTTTTTCAAGGAGCGATTCCCTGATGCTGTCAGCTATCGCGGCAACCTGAGTGGGAGTGTTACCCTGGCAGATGATGAAATTGCTTATGGTGGTTCCTTCAATCTCGCTAAGGTCTACGAGAGTGATATCCTTTCCTTTACGATCCTGTATTCCCTCGATAATAAGTTGAGTGATATTATTGTTTTCAGTCATGTTTAAAAAGTTAACTTCTATGATACGAAATACAAAATTAGTCAAAAAATCCGTAATATACATCTATTTAACACGCGAGAAGGCAAAAAAGATTATTTTTAAAGCTTCATTTGATAAATTTCCCCGGTATTAAGTCTTCCATAACGGGGAAATATCAAAAAATAAGTTGCACCCACAGCCGTGGGTTAGTGAGTGGTGGTGAACAGTATCCCGAGACGACTCGGGGGTAACCTCTTAACACCCACTCCGTGGGTATATTCACCCGGTTTATAATTCCTTGATATATTAAGCGGCAATAGATATTGTCTGATTAAGATTGCACAAACCCACAGTAGTGGATGTCAATATGTTAACCATTATGGTTAAGGTTGCAGTAACCCACGGTAGTGGGTGCTAACAAGTTAACCCCGGGTTATCCCGGGGTAATAGACTCACATTCCCCCTGATCCCGCGGAGCGGGTGTGACAAATAAATAACGTATTAAGCACCAAGCGGCCCCGTCATCTCGACGAGGCCGCTTGATAAACCAATCATTATCACATTATATCATTATCACATTTTATCTATTGTCAGTGAAGGAAGAGTGTCAACTTCCTCCGAGAAAGCTTCCTTGCGGGTGGCTTTCACTAATTAAACAACCGTATTTGATAAAAGGTTCACAGCGTCACAAAAAAAATTCATGCCATTGTAAAAGTAATGGTGAGCCTACGGTTAAAGTGTAGGAAGTCCGCCTATTTACGCAGTGACATACCCACGGCAGTGGGTGCGTCGCCCCCCCCTCAAGAGTTTCAGGTATAATGCGATCGAATTCTAAATTCCATGTGGAGCATTGTACCCCCTCCGCGGGCGTGGCTAAACTCTCAATCACCAGTAAATATTCGCCCGTTAGGACTTATTTATACCCTCTGATTTTCAGGAAGTGTTAAATATTAGCCAAATCTCAAGTTGATGCGAACGGTTTATAAGTTTTTTGTCAAAAATGTAGGTGAAGTACAACAAAATTTCGTATCTTCGCGGTGCTATATGGACTCGTGTCAACGATGTCGTAGGCACACAATATAGACTATATAATATAAACCAATACAAATCCCTAACTAACGTTACTTATGAGTAAAGAAAAGAAATTCTTAACCTGTGACGGTAACCAGGCAGCTGCTCACGTGAGCTACATGTTCAGCGAAGTTGCAGCTATCTATCCCATTACTCCCTCGTCAACCATGGCAGAATATGTCGACGAGTGGGCTGCCGCAGGTCGCAAGAACATCTTCGGCGAGACTGTTCTCGTTCAGGAAATGCAGTCAGAAGGTGGTGCAGCAGGAGCCGTTCACGGTTCATTGATGGCCGGTGCTCTCACCACTACCTACACCGCCTCACAGGGTCTTCTCCTGATGATCCCCAACATGTACAAGATTGCCGGCGAACAGCTCCCCTGCGTGTTCCACGTTTCAGCTCGTACTATTGCTTCTCACGCTCTTTCTATCTTTGGTGACCACCAGGATGTAATGGCTGTGCGCCAGACCGGTTTCGCTATGCTTGCTGAAGGTTCAGTTCAGGAAGTTATGGACCTCTCAGGTGTCGCTCACCTTTCAACCATCAAGAGCCGCATTCCTTTCGTAAACTTCTTCGACGGTTTCCGTACTTCTCACGAGATTCAGAAAATCGAGCAGATCGATATGGAAGATCTCGAACCCCTGTTGGACCGCGAGGCTGTTGCTGACTTCCGTCGTCGTGCCCTCACTCCCGAGGCTCCCATCGCACGCGGTATGGCTGAGAACAGCGACGTATTCTTCCAGCACCGTGAAGCTTGCAACACAACCTACCAGAATGTTCCCGAGGTTGTTGAGCACTACATGAATGAAATCTCTCGCATCACCGGCCGCAAATATGGTCTCTTCAACTACTACGGTGCTCCCGATGCTGAGCGCGTAATCATCGCTATGGGTTCAGTTACCCAGGCAGCTGAGGAAGCTATCGATTACCTCGTTGAGAAGGGTGAGAAAGTTGGTATGGTAGCTGTTCACCTCTACCGTCCCTTCAGCGCCAAGCACTTCCTCGCAGCTGTTCCCGCAACTGCTAAGCGTATCGCTGTTCTCGACCGCACCAAGGAACCCGGTGCCAACGGCGAGCCCCTCCTCCTTGACGTTAAGGATTGCTTCTATGGCAAGGCTGACGCTCCCCTCATCGTAGGTGGTCGTTACGGTCTCGCTTCTAAGGATACTACACCCAGCGAAATCATCTCAGTATTCGAGAACCTCGCTCTTCCCACTCCCAAGGACCGCTTCACCGTGGGTATCGTTGACGACGTTACCTTCACTTCTCTTCCCCTCCTGCCCGCAATGGCACTCGGCGGAAAGAGCACTTACGAAGCTAAGTTCTACGGTCTCGGTGCCGACGGTACTGTAGGTGCTAACAAGAACTCTATCAAGATTATCGGCGAGAACACCAACAAGTATTGCCAGGCTTACTTCGCTTACGACTCTAAGAAGTCAGGTGGTTTCACTTGCTCCCACCTCCGTTTCGGTGACGAGCCCATCCGCTCTACTTACCTCGTTAACACTCCTAACTTCGTAGCATGTCACGTTCAGGCTTACCTGCACATGTATGACGTTCTCCGTGGTCTCCGTGACGGTGGTACATTCCTTCTCAACACCATCTGGGAAGGTGAAGAGCTCGTTAAGAACCTCCCCAACAAGATTAAGAAATATTGTGCTGACCACAATATCACTTTCTACTATATCGACGCAACCAAGATTGCTCAGGAAATTGGCCTCGGTAACCGCACCAACACCATCCTCCAGAGCGCATTCTTCCGCATCACCGAGGTTATCCCCGTTGATCTCGCCATCGAGCAGATGAAGAAATTCATCGTTAAGAGCTACGGTAAGAAGGGTCAGGATGTTGTTGATAAGAACTATGCAGCCGTTGACCGCGGCGGTGAGTACAAGCAGCTCCCCGTTGATCCCGCTTGGTCACAGCTCGAAATCGAAGCTCCCGCTCCCAATGATGATCCCGAGTTCATCAACAAGCTCGTTCGTCCTATCAACGCTCAGGACGGTGACCTCCTCAAGGTATCTGACTTCAAGGATATCGCTGACGGTTTCTGGGAACAGGGCACTGCCGCTTACGAAAAGCGCGGTGTAGCTGCATTCGTTCCCCAGTGGCTCGAAGAGAACTGTATCCAGTGTAACAAGTGTGCTTACGTTTGTCCTCACGCTGCAATCCGTCCCTTCGTTCTCGATGCTGCTGAAATGTCAGCTGCTCCCTTCGCTGAAGATAAAACTCTTCCCGCTATCGGCAAGACCTTCGAAGGCATGCGCTTCGTTCAGGCTGTTGACGTTCTCGACTGTCTGGGCTGCGGTAACTGTGTTGACGTTTGTCCCGGCAAGAAGGGCGTGAAGGCTCTCGAAATGAAGCCCCTCGAAACCCAGCTCGACGTTCAGACTGAATGGAATTACTGCGTTAAGAAGGTTGCTTCAAAGCAGAATCTCGTTGACATCAAGGCTAACGTTAAGAACAGCCAGTTTGCTACTCCTTACTTTGAATTCTCAGGTGCTTGCTCAGGTTGTGGTGAAACTCCCTACGTTAAGCTCATTTCTCAGCTCTTCGGTGAGCACGAGATGGTTGCTAACGCAACAGGTTGCTCTTCAATCTACTCAGGTTCAGTACCCTCAACTCCTTACACCAAGAATGCTGCCGGTCACGGTCCCGCATGGGGTAACTCACTCTTCGAGGACTTCGCTGAATTTGGCCTCGGTATGAACATCGCTAACGAGAAGATGACCGAGCGCCTCGAAGGCTTCATGAAGGACGCTACCGAGTGTCCCACCTGCAGCGACGAGATCAAGAAGCTCGCTGCTGAATGGCTCGAAAACAAGGATGACGCAGCTGCTACCCGCCGCATCGCTGACGCTCTCATCCCCCTCTGCGAGGCTTGCGGATGTGACGTTTGCAAGAACATCCTTTCACTCAAGGGCTTCATCGCCAAGCGCACTCACTGGATCATCGCCGGTGACGGTGCCGCTTATGACATAGGCTTCGGCGGTCTCGACCACGTGCTCGCTTCAGGCAAGAACGTAAACGTACTCGTAGTTGACACTGAGGTTTACTCTAACACCGGTGGTCAGTCATCAAAGGCTACTCCCCTCGGCGCTATCGCTAAGTTCGCAGCTTCAGGTAAGCGCATCCGCAAGAAGGACCTCGGTCTCATCGCTACAACCTACGGCTATGTATACGTAGCACAGGTAGCTATGGGTGCTGACCAGGCTCAGACCCTCAAGGCTATCCGCGAGGCTGAAGCTTACGACGGACCCTCAATCATCATCGCTTACTCTCCCTGTATCAACCACGGCCTCAAGGCAGGCATGGGCAAGTCACAGCAGGAAGAAGCTCGCGCTGTTGAATGTGGTTACTGGCACCTCTGGCGTTACAACCCTGCCGTTGAAGCTGAAGGCAAGAACCCCTTCTCGCTTGACAGCAAGGAACCCCAGTGGGATAAGTTCGAGGACTTCCTCAAGGGCGAAGTACGTTACGCTTCAGTATTGAAGCAGTACCCCGCTGAGGCTCAGGAACTCTTCAACGCAGCCCGTGACAATGCTAAGTGGCGTTACAACAACTACCGCCGTCTTGCACAGCAGCAGTGGGGCGTTGATCCTGAAATCAAACCCATCGAAGAAATGAACAAGTAATAAACCACTTGTCCTTCGACATAACAAGCCGCCCGCGGTCGTCAGCTCGACGCCCTCGGGCGGCTCTCTTTATATAAAATCAAAAAACACACCATGTGTCCTTTTTTTAGGACACAAATGGTAAAAAGTGTCCTCTAAAAAAGGACAGATAAAAAAATATTAAACCATAGGATGCGAAAATGTATATATAAAGCTAATTGCCCTGCTATTGACAATGTGTCAATAGCAGGGCAAATTTATCAATTATCCGGGTGGCGACGGTTAATTACTTATTTGATTCCGTCGCGCTCAAGCAGGGCATCGATGGTGGGATCCTGACCACGGAAACGACGGTAGAGTTCAGCGGGATCTTCGCTACCTCCCTTGCTCAGGATGTTGTCGCGGAATGACCTGGCAGTTTCCCTGTCAAAAATGCCATTCTCCTTGAAGTGAGCAAATGCGTCAGCGTCAAGAACTTCAGCCCACTTGTAGCTATAGTAGCCGGCTGCATATCCGCCGCTGAAAATGTGGCTGAACTGAGGCGATGTGAGCATTCCTTCAACAGGATCGAAGATGCGGACGCCTTCAATTGCTTTTGTCTCAAAAGCCGCGGGGTCAGTTACAGGCTCGGTGATAGTGTGCCAGGCCATGTCGAGATAGCCGAAGCCAAGCTGGCGCAGACACTGGTAGGCAGCAGCGTGCCGGGCTGATTCTACTATCTTGTCAATCATCTCGGTGGGAATAGGTTCACCTGTCTCGTAGTGGCGAGCGAAGCCATCAAGATATTCACGCTCAGTGAGGTAATTTTCATTAAACTGTGACGGAAGCTCTACAAAGTCGCGGTAAACCGACGTGCCTGCGAGTGATTCATATTTGCACTTTGTGAGCAGGCCGTGGAGAGCGTGACCAAACTCGTGGAGGAATGTCTCAACCTCGTAGGGGGTGAGCAGCGAGGGCTTTGTTGCGGTGGGCTTTGTGAAGTTCATCACGATTGAAACGTGGGGGCGTTCGTCAACACCATCAGCGTTCACGCGCTGTTCCTTGAACGAGGTCATCCAAGCGCCCGGGCGCTTGCTGTCGCGGGGGAAGAAGTCAGTGTAGAGAACACCCAGATAGCTACCGTCCTCGTCCTTTACCTCCCATGCAGTCACGTCAGGATGATACACTTCGATGTCGTCGCGCTTTTCAAACTGAACCCCATAGAGCTTTGTCGCGAGACCAAATACACCCTTTATAGTATTGTTGAGTTCGAAATAGGGGCGAAGTTCCTCCTCGTCATAAGAGTATTTGGCGTTCTTGAGTTTGTTATTATAGTAGCTGTAATCCCANGGCTTNATTTCCACCGGGANTNCCTTCAAGCTCAGTGGCAAATGCGGTGAGTTCAGCCATTTCAGCCTTCATTGCAGGAGTATAGGCGTCACGCAGCTGNTCNAGNAGGGCATAGACAGCNNCGGGGTTNCCGGCCATTGTGCGCTTGAGCGACTGGTCAGCATAAGTGGCTGATCCCAGAAGCTTAGCCATTTCGAGGCGGGTGGCGGCAATATCGCTCATGATTTCCATGTTGCTGAACTCGCCCTGAGTATTACGGGCTGAATAGAGGCGGTACATCTTCTCGCGCAGGTCGCGGCGCTCACTGTTCTTCATGAACGCGATATAAGTGGGAGCAGCGAGCGTGAAGCGNTATTCACCTTCGTGGCCATGCTCGGCAGCGTCAGCCTTGGCCTCGGCAATCATGTCCTCTGACAGCCCCGCGAGGTCATCAGCGGTGAGGTATATCTCATAAGTATTGAGCTCCTTGAGAACGTTCTGNCCGAAACGGGTAGTAAGTTCCGAGAGCTTTGAATTCAGTTCCTTGAACTTCTCGCGGTCCTCGCCCTGGAGGTTNGCNCCTGAGAGGGCAAATGATTCGTAAGTNTTCGTCAGGAGCATCATGTCCTCNGNGTCAAGGTCCATTTTGTCGCGGTTTTCCCACACCTGGCGTATGCGGTCCCACAGGCGCTCGTTGAGGATGATNCCNGTNGAGTAAGCGCTCAACTTCGGAGCAATATCAATTGCGAGAGCCATCATCTCCTCGTTACTGTCAGCCTCNTTCAGGTTATAGAAGAGATTAAGAGCGCGGTTCAGNTCCTCGCCCACGCGGTCGAGNGCTACGACAGTATTTTCAAAATCAGGAACGGAACGCTGGTTGCAGATTGCTTCNATTTCNNGGTTGGCAAGCGTGATGCCNGANTCGATAGCCTCGGCATAGTCCTGAACGGTGATAGAAGAGAACGGAGCCGTTCCCAGCGGGGTATCAAAAGGCTTTAAGAGTAAATTTTCGTGAGGTTTCATTTTACATTGAGTTAAAAAGATGGTGGAGACAGTTAACAGCACAGCCCCCACGGTTAAACGAAATAACTTCATATTTGTTGGTTTAATNATGCTAAAATCCCGGTATAAGAACCNTGAAACGCCGGTTTACTCGCAAAGATAATAAAAATGCCCGTCTTTTTTGCTATCTTTGCAATAGTTAGGATACANCCCGGGAATGAANATCAGCCTTTTCATAGCAAGCAAACTGAGCCTTAAGCGTGAAGACGACACGATGGACGCTCAGGCAGTCAAGCGGTCCCCTGCCGTGGGGATAGCGATTGCCGGCATTGCTATATCCATAACTATCATGATGCTCACCCTTGCTATCGTGCCCGGATTCAAACACCAGATTACCCGCAAGGTAATGGACTTTGACTCCCAGATTACCANGCAGCCCGTGGTTACCGGAGGNGCGCACGACGGCGTGCCACTGAATTCATTCGCTTATACAGCGGCTCTTGACTCGATGATAAAATCTCAGCTCCCAGCCGGCGCTGAGGTAAACGTGAGCGTCCGCCAACCGGGAATCCTGAAAACTGATGAACACTTTGCCGGGCTGATATTCAAAGGGTTTGAGCCTGAAACGTTTCCCTCATTTGTCGCCGGAAATATCGAGGAAGGGGTCATCCCCGACTATGCCGTCGATTCTACACTATATCATGTAGTTATATCGCGCACGGTAGCTGATGATCTCGCGCTGGNCNTANATGACCGCGTGCTTGCCTACTTCTTCACTGAGGGGCACATCAAGACNCGGCGCGTGAAAATTGCCGGAATATACAACTCCCATTTCGANGAGTTTGACCACCTNATGGGATTCATGTCAATTGACGCNTTGCGNCCTATTGCCGCTATTGACTCAGGACGTGCTGACGCTGTAGAAATCAGGTCATTGCAAGAGGATGACATAACCACGGCTACGCATGACATGATGAAAGTTGCCACCGNCTCATTCTATGCCAACGCTACTGACAGCTACCTGAACGTNACTGACGTGTATTCCCGCAACCCCATGTATTTCAACTGGCTCGACCTGCTTGATACCAACGTCGTTGTAATNCTGGTTTTGATGGGAATCGTTTCATCCGTCACCCTGGTATCATGCCTTTTTATCATGATACTTGAACGCGTGCGGCTCATAGGCATTCTCAAAGCTCTTGGAGCCGATAACGCCCAGATATCAAGAATTTTCCTATTCATGGCTGAGCGCGTGGTGCTACGAGGACTGCTCCTTGGAGACATCCTAGGGTTGCTCCTCGTGTGGTTACAGTGGCAGTTCCATCTCATCCCCCTCGACCCCGAGGCTTACTATTTGAATTCCGTCCCCGTTGAATTCAACTGGCTCGGTATACTCATCCTGAACGTCGCCACCGTCATCCTCTCCCTCGCCATCATGCTCCTTCCCACGCGTACAGTAGCCCGCATCTCCCCCGCGCGCACCATCCGCTTCGAGTAATCACCACCCGCTGAGCCCTCCCGTTTCTCCTGTTCTCATGTCTCCTCCGCCAACGGAGCCTATGCCCTCCGGCCATAGGCCGTCAACCAGAGAGCGGCGGAGCTGCGATGGTCCTCTCAACTCCTGGCGAAGCGCGTCAGCGCGAGAGCCTGGGGACAGCCACTCCGCCACCTCATGGAGCTCCGGAGGAGCGACCGGCACCCCTCACTCTCATGTCGCCCCGTTCTCCTGTCTCAAATATCCACCTGCTTTACTTGCCTGTAATCTGATCGAGGAGGGCGCGGTACCAGTCAATGCCGGGATTGACAATCTCCGCAGAGAGCGTGTTGGCACCCACAGTCAATTCCTGTTCGGCTTTAAATACAAGTCAAGAGATAGAGTAGAGCCGTTTATATGGCCCGGCTCTATCAGACAATAAAAAAGCGGAAACCGATATCGTGGTCTCCGCTTTTATGCTTTAATTAATTACCTGAATTTAGTAAATGAGGAGCTATACGCATAGGTCTCGGGGCGAATGACGGTGGCGAATATGGGCCTAAGTCGATGCAAGAGCCGAAGCTAGCCGCTGCACCGGGCTGCATTATGCGTACATCGATGAGCTGAGGTATGACATTGTCGTTCTTTATCATCAGCAGTCCATCATCTTTGCCATCAACACTGCCATCGATCCAACGCGGAGCTCCGCCCCAAGGATTGCGCATTACAAACATGGTAGTATTATCAGGTGTCAGAGAGAACGTGTAGGCATGTGAGCTTACTGTCTTATACTGATTGTTAATGGAAACGTCGCTTTGAGAGAATCCACCCACAACCATCATGCCTCGTCTGATCGAAACAGTTACGGCACGCTGCAGATCGGCGGCCGACAATACTCCGGGATAAAAAGCGAAACTCGAACCGTTGCCGGTAATGATGGCAGCCGCATATTCTGTGCCTATTCCGCCTATATCAGCTGTGTTTCTGAACGCCTGGAACCATTTCATAACAGCTTTTTCAAGGATTGTAGACCATACGGGTTTGCCATTCTTTCCTGAGCAGGCCCCCAGATTCTTGCCATCACCGATAAATAAAGTGCTTACACCTACTTCTATCGGGTCGCCGTTGGGGTCATAAAGAGTGACAGTGAAGGTATGATTACTGTTAACTTTGATAATGCTTTTGATGAAATCAGGATACATGTATGACAGGCTGCCCATTGCCGCCAACAGACAACAGTCGCCCACTGAGTGCTGGTTTATATCTGCAGGACAAGGATCGCCGAAAGGAAAAATGTTGTCGGTCCCGAAATGATCCCAACTCATTCCGCCAAACGGTGTCGGCTCTTTGGATGGATCTTTAAGCCATGCCAATCTTTCCGGTGTCACAGGAAGGTCGGCCGACCTGTGCTGGCTTCCCATCACATGATTATCCACATGCGTATTGCCCGCAGATTTCGGCATCAAATCATCGATATCGCCGGCAAAAGCAAGTGCCGAGAACGATAATTCGGCAATTTGAGTATATTTAGCACCGTTGTTGCTCTGTATGTTTAATTTATAGTATTTATATTCGGTTTCATTATTAACCGCATATTTTTTTTCCTGCTTGCGGCTTGTGAAAGATTGGTTTTCCTGCTTGTCAAGCACTACCCATTTACTATTGTCGTCCGAGCCCGACAGCGTCCACGATTTCGGGTCTCCTTCCTGATGGTCTGATGCCGAGGTAAGTGAATATGAAGTTACGGCGATACGAGTTTCGCCTATCCACGTGAATGTTACACTAT
>JAAVGQ010000103.1 GCA_014800105.1 Bacteroidales bacterium
AGGCTACCAACGAGATGACGCGACGCATCATCAAGGAGCTCGCTGTGCTCGCTGACATGGTAGCCGAGGATGAGCGCAATCCTGACGTCCCGCCGGGAATAGCCACGACCATGAGCAGCAGTCACGCGAAATTTTTCACTGACGAGCTGAAATGTACGCCCGGCGAATTGCGTGACGCCGCACGCCAGGCGCTCACCAATCTGCTCTACGACTACTCGCTTTTCAACGTCAGCACCATTGACTCGTTTTTCCAGAGCGTGCTGCGAATCTTCTCGCGTGAGGTCGACCTGCCTGACAACTATGCTGTAGAGCTCAATAACGGCTATGCCCTTACGCTCGGTGTCGAGGAGCTTTTCAACACGCTGGACTACCACACGATAGCTGATACTCCCGAGGATATTGAAAAGCGCTGGATTCATGACTGGCTCGTGGAGTTCATGCACAACAAGATGAGCGACGGGGCGGCTTTCAACATGTTCTCGCGCAGCTCCACTCTCTTCAACGACCTCGTGAAAGCATTTGGCAAAATCATGAACGAGGATTTCAAGCGCTGGCTTCCCGAGCTGCGTCCTTACTTCACTGACCTCCACCGCATAAAGCGGTTTGCCGCCGGGCTCAACGACATTATCGACCGCCGTCGCGAANGCCTTCAGCTCGCTGCCGACTCGTTTTTCCCGTCCTACCCCACGGGGACTTGTACAAGCTTGTTTGANAAAGCCGTCTATAAATTCATTTCCGAGCTCCCCGACAAGACAGGCACGACCCTGCCTAAAGTTGCCGATGACGGNAAGGCNGGATTCACCAANACGGGAATCTCAAGGAGCAAGCTCGGAGAAGACGATTTCGCTNCCGCCGCTCAGCTTGCCAATGAAGTGCTTGACTTTTACCGGCTACAGATTGATTTCAAGATAATACGCCGGAACATATATACTTTCGGCCTGCTGTCATTCATCATGAAAGCAATTGACAGCTACAGCCGTGAGAATAACCTCGTGCTCCTTTCCGAGACCAACAATATCCTCAAGGAGATTATCAACGACGATGAAACGCCGTTCCTATACGAGAAATTAGGCTACTATCTCGACCATTTCCTCATTGACGAGTTCCAGGACACGTCGCCCATGCAGTGGGACAACATGCGCCCGCTCATGATGGAAAGCCTCAGCCGCGACAACGACGACCTCGTGATTGGCGATGAGAAACAGTGCATCTACCGTTTCCGCAACTCTGACCCCATGCTNCTGGGCCGCACGGTCGAGAAAGACGCCATAGGCCGTTTCAGCCGCGAGGACATGGTTGACATTCAAGGCATTAAACTGGAAGATAACTGCAACTGGCGCAGCNCGCCCGAGATTGTACGCTTCAACAACAGCCTGTTCATGGCGCTCGCTGAAATAGTTGACGAGCGCTCGGGCACTCCGGGCAAATCACTTTCAGCCTCAGCCACTTACCGCAACATCGTGCAGATGATTGACCCTCACCGCAATGCNCCCGAGGGCTACGTAAATATACAATTTTATAACACTGAAGAGGCTCCCGATGAAGGTACCGCAGCAACCGACGCAGAAACTCCCGCGCGCAAGACTCCGCAGGAAGAAGCGCTCGAATTCATGACCCTGCACCTGCGCCGCCAGCTCGCCGCGGGCTACCGTCCCGGGGAGATTGCCGTGCTCGTGCGTAGTCACAAGCACGGTGAACTGGTAATCAAGCACTTGCTTTCAACCATGAACAGTGCTGACGATCCACTTCCCCGCTTTGACATCATCAGCAGCGACGCGCTCTCGCTCAGTTCTTGCCGCTCAGTCAATCTGATTATCAGCGTGTTGCGTCTTGTNTCNTTACCTCAGTTCATGGAGGTTGACAAGAAGGCCGCCGCGCTCGTGAANAACACCGAGCCTCCCGAGACGACNGACTCGGACTACTACCGCCGAGCCCGCCTCATCAACCGCTACCAGTTCTACCTGCACATGCACCACGGCGACGGTGANGGCGGAGCNCTATTTACACCNGCCGAGGCTCTCGAAGCTGCCATACGNGACAACAGTAACCCTGACACAACACNGGNCGACGAAACTGATTTTCACGATGAAATGAAATCGCTTCTCGACATNAANTGCCTCAACCTCCCGGCAGTTGTCGAGCGCATCATAGANCGCTTCGTGCCCGAGGCCAGCCGCAAGACTGACAATCTTTTTCTCACCACGTTCCAGGACATCGTCATCGAGTACAGCGACGGTGGCAAACATGACATCCGGTCGTTCCTCAACTGGTGGGACAACATAGGCCGTCACCGCAGCATCGTGTCGCCGGCTGACAGCAATGCACTCACTGTCATCACCATCCACCAGGCCAAGGGNCTGGAGTATCCGTGTGTTCACATCCCGTTTGCTGACGGCACTCTGTTCAAGGACGGCGACTACAGCTGGTTTGAAATCAATAAGACAAAGTTCACTGAACGAGGCCTTAGNGAGGATGATATCCCCCCCGCGCTACCCATGACGCTGAGTTCCAGNATGTCAACATCGCCCATGTTCAGCCAGGGATATGCTGACATTACTTCACGCATGCGCGTTGACGAGCTTAACGTATTCTACGTGGCATTTACCCGCGCAACCCGCGAGCTGATAGTTCACACCGCGCCCAANTATAAAACCANTGAAGGATTCATGGATTACTTGACTGAGGCTATCCTCAAAGTGAACCGGGATTACGTAANATCACAGGAAGAGAATGTGCGTGAATGGCTGGAACCGCTTGATCCTCATCTCAACGGCACCAACCTCGTGATAGGNGCCCCCACCGTGCCCCTTCTTAGAGAGACTGAAAAACAGCGCCCGGTCGAGCGCATCGAGATAGAATCTTACCGCACTTCGACCGTCAACGAGCGCGCTAAAGCCAATACGCGCACTGACGCCCTGGAACCGTTTGACATCAACAAATCCAATCACCTGGGTAACTTCCTTCACTCGGTCATGAGCCTCGTGACTGATCCGTCCAAGCTGGATTACGCTTTCAACCGTCAGGCTTACCGTTTCCACATCCCCGACGGGCTCGCTCCTCAGCTCCGCTCCCGCCTTGAGGAAGCTCTCGCCGACCCACGGGCTTACCGCTGGTTCAATGGCTTCACACGCGTTATCACCGAGCGCTCAATCTCCTCCCGCGGTGACTTCCGCCGCCCTGACCGCATTGTGTGGCTCCCTGACGGCTGCGTCGAAGTCGTTGACTACAAGTTTGTCCACGAGCTTCCTGAGAATCTTGAGGCTAATCCTCAACACAATAAATACATTAAACAGGTTGATTACTATTGTACCGTCATCAAGGGATCAACCCACAGTCCCGTGTCAGGTTACATCTGGTATATAGCCCCCGGCGGCAACCTCCCGGTGAAGGTTGTTTAAACCATCGGCGGTGAGATAACTCTAATAGATAGACCGGTATTAATACACAATTAAGATTGACAATGAAACATTCAGGTTTACATACCCGCTCCTTAATCCACTCGCTGAGCGGCAAACTGTCAGTATTGACTGCCACGCTGCTCTGTGCAACCGTTGCGTTTACATCAACCGCTGCTGACGTCAAGCGCCTTGAAGGCCCGTGGCGCACAACTACCGGTATTAAACCTGACGCTACCAAGAAGGATTATGACGACCACCTGTGGCGTGTTGTCACGCTACCCCACGACTGGAGCACGACATTTAATCCTGATCCCTCAGCCAATACCGGCTCAGAGGGAGGCTTCCTGCCCGGTGTCGCCTCGACCTACCGTCACACGCTTAATGTTGATTCCATCCTTGACGGCAAATACTTCCTCTACGTCGAGGGGGCCTACAAGGATCCTGAAGTGTGGGTTAACGGCGAGGAGGTCGACACTCACAACTACGGCTACACATCGTTCCGCGTCGACATTACCGAATATCTCGAACAAGGTGATAACACCATCGCTATTGTATGTGATAACAGCGACCAAAAGAACAGCCGCTGGTACACAGGCTCGGGTCTTTACCGTCCCGTGTGGCTCGAACACTATAACCCCGTGCACATCGCTCCGCGCTCGCTATATATAAGCACTCCCGGCATTCGCCCCGGAATGGCAATCGGGCGTATGGAAGCTATCATCAGCGACTCTCGAGAGGAACGCTCTGCCGATGAATCCTTTACCGCAACGCTGACTATTACTGATCCTCAGGGAGTGGCCCTTGAACCCGAGGTTTCAAATTTCACACTGGCAGCTGACCGACGTTCCTACAACCTGCTCATAGACTTCCCGGTGCCTGACCCCGTGCTCTGGAGTCCTGATTCCCCTGCCCTCTACACAGCCTGCCTCACCATTACCGGCCCTGAGGGGGTTACCGACGAGCAGACAGTGACATTCGGCTTGCGCTCATTTGACTTCGACCCTGAGGAAGGTGCATTCCTCAATGACGAGCCCATCTTTATCAACGGTGCCAACGTTCACCATGACAACGGCATGCTGGGAGCAGCATCCTATGAAGCCGCCGAATGGCATAAAGTCCTAATGCTCAAGCGCGCCGGATTCAATGCCGTGCGCACAGCCCACAATCCTCCCTCCACCGCCTTCCTTGATGCCTGCGACCACCTCGGCATGCTCGTCATCGACGAGGCATTTGATGCGTGGGAAGAGAGCAAAACACCTTACGGCTACAGCGAAGTCTTTGACTCGCAATGGCCTGTTGACCTCGAAGCAATGGTACTTCGTGACCGCAACCACCCCTCGGTCATCGCGTGGAGCATTGGTAACGATGTGCTCGAAGCCGGTACGCCTCAGGCTGTTTCTCTCGCAGGCGAGATGGTGGAACTCGTTCATAGTCTTGACCACTCCCGCCCTGTTACCCTTGCGATGGCCGCTGAAGAATCTCAGTGGGCCAATCTTGACCCCCTCGCCGCCATGGTCGACATTGCCGGCTACAACAACATGATTGACCAGGCTGAAGTTGACCATCAGCGTGACCCCGAGCGTGTGATATGGCAAACCGGTTCATCACCGCTTCACGCTTACGATAACTACATGAAAGTCAAGAATCTCAACTACGTTATCGGTGACTTTGCCTGGACCGGAATTGACTACATAGGAAATCGCTCAGGCCTGATAGGATTTAACGGCGAGCTGAAACCCGCCGCACTCTATCGCAACATGCTGTATAACAACGTTGACACCATCTGCATGTCAGTGCGTGAGCCGGGCGCTTCACAACATTTCCCCATGGCTTCATGGACATGGCCGGGACAGGAGGATAAACCCATGGAGGTTGAAATCTTCACCCGCAGTCCCAAGGTGCGCCTTTACCTCAACGACTCAATCATTGATACCCGCACCATGGGTGAGTCTTCACAGTTTAAAACCGTCATTCCCGTGAACTATCGCCCCGGAACATTGCGTGCTGTAGCTCTTGATAACGCTGACAATGAAGTTAAAAGCACATCCCTTTCCACTGCAGGGAAAGTAGCGGATATCAAGGTTGACTACGAGCGCATCACCAATAACGGCACCGACTATGACCTTGTGTTCGTGAACGTTTCGCTGGTTGATAAAGACGGTAATGTGAACACCGCCGCTGACGACCTGCTATCCTTCAAAGTGTCGCAGAATGCCCGCATCCTTGCAACCGGAACATCTGACGAAGATGATCCCACCGGCTACACAGCTACCGTGCGCAACGCCTACCGTGGACGCGCCGCCGCCGTCATACAGACACCCCGCATGCAAAGCCCAACACTCACAATCACCAACGCATCCCTCCCCGCCTCCACCACCATCCTCACCAACAAATAATCAGGTGCGGAGCCTAACGGTCTCCTGACTTTAGACCATTCACGACTGTCCTTCCAACCCCGCACGACCACGGGAGTGTAGGGATAACTCGCTGAAATCAACCGTGTGGTTCAGGATGAGCGATTCCTGAAGTGATTTTGTCAAAAAACGCCGCAGCATGTTTAATAAATCGCGTTTTTTATATAAATTTGCCTTCATGATTAACTCAGGTAATTCCGCCCGACGATTTGTCGGTCTATATAAATGTATCTCAGCGATTATCATCGGTTGCACGGCTTTCTGTACATCTCCGCGCGTCCATGCTCAGATTAACGCTGAGCAGGTAATGCGCATTGGTCAGAACGCTCTACACTTTGAGGATTACATCCTTTCTATCCAGTATTTTAATCAGGCCATTCAGGCTAAGCCTTATCTCGCGATGCCCTATTTCTTCCGCTCCATCGCAAAACTCAACCTTGAGGATTACATGGGAGCTGAGGATGACGCTACTGCCGCTATCGATCGCAACCCGTTCATTGCCGATGCCTACGAAGTAAGAGGCGTTGCGCGCCAGAATCAAGGGAACTCGGCCGGAGCAATCGTCGACTACACCAAGGCGCTCGAACTGCTCCCTGATAATCGCGGACTACTATTCAACCTCGCGCTTGCTCAGGAAGATGTCAAGGACTACGATGCCAGTGCTGAAACTTACAAGGCTCTGCTAAAATCCTACCCTCGCTACGAGAATGCCTACATGGGCCGCGCTCGACTGTTACTCGCGACCGGCGATACCATTGCTGCAAAGAAGGATCTCGATCGCGCTCTCGAGCTCAACGATAATCTCGCCGGCGCTCACGTAATGCTCGCCGAGCTTGCCATGAAGCAAAACGACTCGCTCCCCAAGGCTCTCGACCATCTCAATACCGCGATCAAGCTGCTGCCCAAGGCCGATGAACTCTACATCAACCGCGCTTTCATACGCTACAAGCTCGACGATTTCCGCGGTGCTCTTGAGGACTATGAAACATCAATATCGCTTGAACCTATCAATCCGATAGCTTACTTCAACCGCGGTATCCTGCGCATGGAAACCCTCGATAATGACCGCGCGCTCACTGACTTCAGTCAGGTGCTCCAGTTCGACCCCAACGACTACCGCGCACTCTACAACCGCGCGATGATTTACACCGCCAAGAAAGACTATGCGAGCGCCATAGCCGACATTTCCCGTGTGGTTGATGCGTTCC
>JAAVGQ010000148.1 GCA_014800105.1 Bacteroidales bacterium
ATGCCACAGTGGAGATTTCGGCGGCAAACCTCCTATCAAGAGTCGGTAATGAGGTGATCAAAGTGCCGTCGGAAGTCATGGTCAATGATAAGACTTATCGTGTTACTGGAATTGCTAACAATGGCTTTGAGGGTGCGTCAATACCATCGATATTCCTGCCTGAAACAATAAGTTATGTCGGTCTCGAAGCTTTCAAGGATTGCGATTTGACTGAAATAACCTGTATGGCGATGCTGCCACCTTCTGTAAACAGCAATTCATTTGACAGCAACACATATAATAATGCAAAGCTAATAATCCCCAACAAAGCATTGGAGGCATACCGGGTTCACGAAGTATGGCAGAAATTTGCTAATATGAGTCAGGCAATTATGGTTAATTCGCTTTCAATAGATCCACAGGAGCATGAAGCCGTTAAAGATACGCAATTCCGCATAACAGCTACAGTGTTGCCGGAAGATGCTACCTACAAACAGGTTGAATGGTCGTCGAGCGATGAAACAGTTGCAATTGTAGATCAGGAAGGCCTTGTGACTATTTTAGAATCGGGTGAATGTATAATCACCGTTCATACGACTGATGGTTCAGATTTGAGTGCCGAGTGTCGTCTCTATGTATTAATGGGTATTGAAAATATATCGATTGATGACAGTGAAGAGGATATCCAGGTATTCAATATGAATGGCCTCCTGATTTCAAATTCATTTGAGAATCTTGCTCCAGACATCTACATTGTGCGTAAAGGGACCACAGTGAAGAAGATTATCGTGAAATAATATCTCTTCAAGAAAATCCCTCTTTAAAAGATCTCAAAATATTATCTGTTCAACAGGTTTTATATCAAAAGAAAGCGCTTTTCGATCGCCGGGAAGCGCTTTCATTTTTAGTTCGCCCGACATGAGCATAGTCTAACGGGTATAAGTATCGAACGCACCCCGATAGTGGTAAGCGCGTATAGCTGACGGCAAGGATGTCGGGGGTAGCCCGGACGAGTGAGCCTCTACCAAGGCAAAGAGCTCATCCGCAAAAACATCCCCACCGCCGACGCGCTCCCCGCGCTCCTCGACCTCATCCGCGCCGACCACCCCGACCTACCCTAAATTCCCGGTCTTAAGCTCATTTTTAAGAAATGAGTATACATATCCTGAACTCAGGCAGGTACAATTGTGAAAACATTTTGCGTTTTCGTACAAAATCGGCTTAAAACATTTTGCATTTCTGTACAAAATCGGCTTAAAACATTTTGCGTTTCCGTACATATTTATTAAATTTGTACTGATAATCAATTCAATACTATAGCTAATGGAGAAGAGGATATTTAAGCGCAAAATCTACAATAAGATGCTTGAATGGAAAAGGCATTCTAAAGGGGGAAGTGCCCTATTAATAGAAGGGGCAAGACGTATTGGCAAATCTACAGTGGCTGAAGAATTTGCTAAAAATGAATATGACGACTATATAATCATAGATTTTGCGATCGCTGATAAAGCGATAAGAGATTTATTCGATAATCTGTCGGATATTAACAGGTTCTTTTTAGGATTGCAAACGTTAACAATGAAGACGTTGCCTCCTCATAAATCTGTCATAATATTTGACGAAGTTCAGTTTTGTCCCAAAGCTCGTCAGGCTATAAAATATTTGGTTAAGGATGGTCGCTTCGATTATATTGAAACTGGCTCTCTGATATCAATTAAGAAAAACGTAAAGGATATTTTGATTCCGAGCGAGGAGCGAAGATTAAATATGTATCCTATGGATTTCGAGGAATTTCTTTATGCTATAGGGAAAGCTCCAACTTACGAGCTGATAAAATATAGCTTTGAAACGATGTCTTCATTGGGTGATTCAATGAATAGGACTATAATGAGAGATTTTAGATTATATATGCTTGTCGGTGGAATGCCTCAAGCAGTCAATGCGTTATTGGATAAGAATGATTTTAGAGCGGTAGATGAGATAAAACGTGATATTTTGTCATTGTATGACTCGGATTTTAGAAAGTTAGATCCNTCAGGACGAGCGGCTACCATTTTTAATCATATTCCTGCGGAGCTTGCAAGAAATACACTTAGATATAAAGTAGGTAGTGTGCTGGATGGGGTAAGGCCTGCAAGGTTAGGCGAGATATTTGCCGATATGGTTGATTCTCGGACAATCAATATGGCTTATCATTCAAACGATCCGGGAGTGGGATTAGCTTTGCACGCGAATCACGATTTCTTTAAAATGTTTCTTGCTGATACGGGACTGTTTGTAACGTTAGCCTTCAAAGATAGAGATTATCAGGAAAATGATATCTATAAAAAGATGTTATCCGATAAATTATCTGCCGATTTAGGATATTTATATGAAAACGTGGCGGCTCAGTTATTAACCAGTGGTGGTAATTCTTTATATTATTATTCATTTAAAGAAAAGAAATCTGACCAACAAACAGAACGTAATTATGAGATTGATTTTTTAATAGGTATTAAAGATAAAATATGCCCGATAGAAATAAAATCATCCGGTTATAAATCCCATAAGTCTCTTGATATGTTTTATAAGAAATATTCTGCAAGAATCGGTAGNCAATATTTGTTGTATACTAAGGATTTACGTATGGAAGGAGATATAATTTATTTACCAATTTATATGGCGGGTTTATTATAAGTAAGTTTTCATACTTACTGAATAGATGAAAATTAATCAGGGGATAAGCGTTTCCAACACGCTGATCCCCTGATTAATTAATATTGAAGTCGACCGATAGGAGTGATTACCGGATTATTTGAGGCTCCACTCGAAGCCCTGNTTGGTGTCTTTGACGTTGAAGCCAAGGGCNGCAAGCTGATCGCGGATCAGGTCGGAAGTGGCCCAGTCTTTGTTGTCTTTGGCGTTTTTGCGGATCTCCATGAGGAGGTCTACGGCACCTTCGTAGGGTTTCATNTCNGCTGCCGCTTCTTCGTTGCCAACCTTGATGCCNAGCAGATCCACCAACATTGTGTCGAAGAGATTCCGGAGTTTAGTCAGGTCTGCTTCGTTGAGTTTGGCGTTGCCGTCGGCTACAGAGTTGATGATCTTGCCCGCTTCGAAGAGTGTGGCTATCACCATCGGTGTGTTGAGGTCATCGTCCATCGCTTCGTAAGCCTGCGTGAGGAAGTCNGGAACCTCCACGGTGGAGGTTTCNGCCGGTTGCAGGTTCTGCAGACGGCGGTAGATGTCAAGCATCTTCTGCAACGCCTTTTCGGCTGCNTGCAANGCTGCGTTGGAGAAGTCGACCGTGCTGCGATACTGAGCCTGAAGGATAAAGAAACGGATCACCATCGGAGAATATGCCTGAGTNAGCAGCGGGTGCGAACCTTCNAAGAACTGTTCGAGGGTTATGAAGTTGTTGTAAGATTTACCCATCTTCTTACCCTCAATGGTAATCATNTTGTTATGAATCCAATAGTTCACGGCTGGATGACCCTGCGCCGCTACGCTCTGAGCGATCTCGCACTCGTGGTGGGGGAACATNAGGTCGAGTCCTCCTCCGTGAATATCGAAGGTCTCGCCGAGATATTTCTCACCCATGGTGGAGCACTCGAGATGCCANCCCGGGAAGCCTTCGCTCCANGGCGACGGCCAGTGCATGATGTGTTCCGGCGAAGCTTTCTTCCAAAGCGCGAAATCGAGNGGATTNCGTTTCTCATCCTGTCCGTCGAGCGCACGGGTGGTATTCTGCAGATCCTCGATATTGCGCCCTGAAAGTATGCCGTATTTGTGGTCGCGGTTATATTTCTCTACGTCGAAATATACGGATCCCTGACTTTCNTAGGCATANCCCGCTTCCAAAATTCTCTTGATATATTCAATCTGCTCTATGATATGACCGGAGGCGTGAGGCTCGATGCTGGGCGGAAGTACGTTGAGAGCTTCCATGTCGTGATGATAGCGGTTGAGATAGAGTTGCACAACCTCCATCGGTTCGAGTTGTTCGAGACGNGCTTTCTTNGCGATNTTNTCNTCGCCNNNGTCGGCATCGTGTTCNANGTGTCCGACATCGGTGATGTTGCGCACGTAGCGCACTTTGTAGCCGAGGTGTTTGAGATATCGGAAGAGGATATCGAAAGTGATAGCTGGACGGGCATGACCCAAGTGGGCGTCGCCGTATACTGTAGGACCGCAAACATACATCCCTACATGACCCTCATGCAGGGGCTTGAAGAGTTGCTTGGTACGTTTCAGCGAATTGTAGAGAAAAAGACTGTGATCCACGAAAATATATTTAATTAATGGTTAATGATTATTAATTAATAATTGTTTGAGACATAGGTCTTATGCTCATAAATTATTAATTGTTTAGTTGTTTGCGATGCCGGGTTTTACGTTGCGGGGCATAATCTCGCCGAACTGTGCCTCGTATTTCTTGATGTTGTCGGTGAGGGCGAAGAGAAGCTGTTTGGCGTTTTCGGGAGTCATGATCACACGGCTAACAACGGGAGCCTGGGGCATGCCGGGAGCTGCGAAGATGAAATCAATCATGAACTCGTTAGGACCGTGACCGATCATTGCGAGGTTTGAGTACTTGCCGTCTGCTGTTTCGGGACGGAGCTGAATCTGAAGCTGGTTCTGGTTTTCTTTATTTTCCATTTTCGTTTACTTTTTAAAGTTTTAATTATTGGATTTGGTCACGCAAATATATTGAGCGTGTTGATATGTTTTGAATAACAAAGTTAACAATTATTTCCCAAAGAATGAAATCAGAAGAGATTGAAGTTGATAGAAGTCGTTTAAACAACATCAATATCTTCCTCTTGTAAATCTTCCGAGATCTCAATTCCGGTAATTTTTTGCTCTTCGGCAACTATCTTGCCATCGGCCATAGTTATCACGCGATCGGCAATTGTCGTCATTGAAGGGTCGTGTGTGACGATTACAAATGTCCTGCCGAATCTTTGCCTCAGGTCGGCAATGATAGAGCGAATCTCGTCGCGGTTACGCGAGTCGAGACTACCTGTGGGCTCATCGGCGAAAATCACCTCCGGATCATTGATAAGAGCGCGGGCAATCGCAGTGCGCTGGCGTTCGCCACCCGACATCTGAGCCGGTTTGTGCCGCATCCTCTCAGCGAGACCAAGCAGGTCGAGAAGTTCAGCCGCCTTTTCCATAGCCTTGCGACGAGGTGTTCCGCCGATCATGGCCGGTAACGCCACATTCTCCTGAGCCGTAAACTCAGGCAGCAGCTGATGGAACTGAAATATAAATCCGATATTATGGTTTCGGAAAGCCGACAGCTTCTTATCGTTAAGCGAGGAAATCTCCTTCCCGTCGTATACGATCGTGCCGCTCTCGGGGCGGTCAAGAGTGCCGGCAATCTGGAGGAGGGTTGTTTTTCCTGCCCCGCTCGGTCCGACTATAGTCACAATCTCATTCCTGCCGATAGTCAGACTTATGTCAGACAACACCTGCAGTGAGCCGAATGATTTGTTAATATTTCTAAGTTCAAGCATCAGCAAGGAAAGTGTTATTCACCGGCAGGCAGCCAGCTGCCTTTGAAACCTGTCTCTTCTATTGTCTTTACGATCTCGGCAGCTTTCTCCGCGTCATCGGGGATGCCGTGACATTCGAGCACTTTGTCGGCATTGTCAAGGTCCATTGACCACTCCATGTTGGGGAACTTCTGCTGAACAGCTCCCATGATGGCGGTTTTGCAGCCACCGCATTTTGCATTAGTCTTGAATTTCATATTCAGTAATAATTTAGAATTTAGAGTGATAAGTGATAAGCTAATTATCCATGAATAATGCCTATCTGCTGAACATCTCAACCATTAACTATTAATCATTAATTATTAATTATTAAT
>JAAVGQ010000039.1 GCA_014800105.1 Bacteroidales bacterium
GATGTTTTTTCAGAACCGGTTTCAAATGATGCTTTTGAGTATAGGTCATTTATATTAGGCGTAGTCGTTGCATTTAAATTGCCTTTGAGATATGGTTTTATACCATCTTTTTTTAGTTTGATATTTAGCACTGATGATACTGATGCGTCACCTAAATAACGTGCCGGTGGATTATATATGACTTCAACTGATTCAATGAATTCCGGTGAAACAGTCTCGAGAGGTTTCTTCACTCCATTGACAAGGATTAAAGGTGACGTGCCATTGTCAAGAGAAATACTATGATTCGAAGGACTTACGATAAGGCGCGGTATTTCCTGCAAGGCGCTGTAGATGTCCATATCGCTTTTGGTTCGGTCTGAGAGGTAGTATATCGACATTCCGGCAAGTTCCTTGGTCATTTTGCGTGTGTCACCCACTACCGTCACTTCAGCCAAAGCCTTGGCGTCTTCATCGAGTACAAACTGTGGTAACTTCTTTTTATCAGTAAGCTTAAATTTCAGAGAGACAGGTTTGTATCCAAGCATTGAAACGCGGCATTCATAATCCCCTGCTGGCAGGTTCTTTAATTGAAAGTGTCCTTTGCTGTCAGTTGTCGTTCCACCCACGATGCTGTCAGAATCCGCAAAAAGAACAACCGCACCCTCCAGTGCTTCATTTGATTTACTGACCACACTGCCGCTCACAACCGTCTGCGCCACCATCGTTACGCATCCGACGATAACAGCCATCATGACGCAGAATAAATACTTAGTACACCCTCTACCCATTTTAATTAAGTGATATACCGCCGGGTATACAGACGTGACAAGATTCATTTTCATGTGAATGGTGGTTTAAGGTAAGATATTTAGATTGTCTTAAAATGCTCTAATTTAACGACAAATTCTACGCTTGCAAATATATGTAAAAAAACCTAAATCAAAGTATTTTTGGGATAAAATTATGGAATTAAACAAAATAATAATCCGAAATGGGTCATTTCTCAACTGATATGTTCAGTGTCTCCGACACTGGTTACATGTTGAGTATGCGCTTATCCTCAGCTATGCGTTGCCGTCCTTTCGGTCGACTACGGCTGTAAGCTGAGATTTCCTAAATTTAACGTCTACGACGTTAATATCGCCTAAGCTGAAATGTATAGTCTCAAAGAGGCTAAATCCCTGAGACCCCGGCTTTCAGGAGTCCGGCAGGGCGACTTAGCTGGAGAATATGTGTACAGATAAGCGAGCCAGTGTCGGAGACACTGAATCAATCTGCCCGGCAAAAATAGCGGGCTACGAAGCCGTCTCTCCTCCTACCACTAACCCGGAACGGGTTAACTTTTTGATAGCACGGGGTAGAGGACCCAACGGGTCCGTTCACCCCGTGAAAAGTATTACTACCACACTTTTGTGTCTTGGGATTGCGTCTTAGTGACAATCCCAAGACACATAAAACTATATATGGTGATATTCCACGGGCTTACGCCCGCGGTTTTCCTATTTAACCCCTCCGGGGATAATGTAAGTACGATCAAGTTAACGCATATACCATGCGGGGTCCCTATGCTATCGCGGTGCTTAACTGGATATTAGTGGCCTATGATCAGTAGGTCATAGGCTCCATAGTGCGGCAGGATGTCGCATCCCTCATGCCAACACCCGAAAACAAACGGGGAGAAGGGAGGACGGCTCGGAGAGGCTGTCTCCCCTCAATCTCATCAGAGGGGAGAAAGAACAAGGGAAAAGTTGGTTATTGTCGGGGAAAGGCGTAAATTTGTATCAATAAAATTATTACAAGAAATGGAAGTTCTCTACGAAGATAATCATCTCATCATTGTGGATAAGCATCCAGGCGAGATTGTCCAGGGTGACAAGACGGGTGACGTACCCCTGTCAGAGACTGTTGCACAATGGATTAAAGAAAAATATAATAAACCGGGTAACGTTTTCTGTGGCGTGGTTCACCGCCTTGACCGTCCGGTGGGTGGCGTAGTGATATTTGCCAAGACAAGCAAGGCTCTCACTCGCCTTAACGAGATGCTGCGCAAGGGTGAAATACACAAGACTTACTGGGCTATTACCCGAAATATGCCTCCCAAGGAGGAGGATACTCTCACTCACTATATCACTACTACTGAGCGCAATAACCGCTCATACGCCTCTCCCACACCACGTAATAACTCTAAAGAAGCGCGCCTTGAATACCGTCANATNGCGTCNACTTCACGCTATCACCTGCTTGAAATCAAGCTNNTNACNGGNCGNAAACANCAGATTCGCGTTCAGCTCTCNGCCATAGGATGTCCCATCAAGGGTGACCTTAAATANGGTGANAAGCGNTCGAATCCTGACGGNAGCATCTCGCTCCTTGCCCGCTCAATCGAGTTTATTCACCCTGTATCTAAAAAGCCTATCAAGGTTGTAGCACCGGTTCCGGCTGACGACAATCTGTGGCGCGACCTCGGCATTGAAGTTTCAGGGAAACAAAACAAACAAAAACAGCAATCTNATGAATAAAGAAGACCTGCGCATAGTTTTCCTCGGCACGCCCGAGTTTGCAGTTGAAAGTCTTGACGCCCTATATTCCAACGGCTTTAACATTGTGGGCGTAGTCACCATGCCCGACAAACCGGCCGGTCGCGGACACAAGATGCTCCACTCAGCCGTCAAGCAATATGCCCTCGAGAAGAATCTCCATCTCATGCAGCCCGTGAGTCTGAAAGACCCGGAATTTGTCGAAGAACTAAAATCGCTTAATGCAGACTTGTTCATTGTCATTGCATTCCGCATGCTCCCCGAGGTTGTGTGGCAGATGCCCCGCCTNGGCACNTTCAANCTTCACGCCTCGCTGCTTCCACGTTACCGTGGTGCCGCTCCCATCAACTGGGCTGTTATCAACGGCGACACTGAAACCGGGGTGACAACGTTCTTCCTCAAGCACGAGATTGACACGGGTGATATTCTGTGCCAGGAGCACGTGGATATTCTCCCCGATGACTGCGTGGGTGACNTACATGACAAGCTGATGCACCTGGGCGCACAGGTCACTCTTGACACTGTCAACCACATTCTTGCCGGCGACCTCACTCCCGTNCCTCAGGATCAGCTGCTACAGGGCGAGGAAGCTACTCCCGCTCCCAAAATATTCAAGGAAACTTGCTTGATTGACTGGAGCAAACCTGCCAAGGATGTACGCAACCTCGTGCGCGGACTGTCACCCTACCCAGCAGCCTGGACCTTGATGAAGATTGGGGACAGCGAGCCTGTCTCAGTCAAGATTTTCAAGGTTACTGAGGTTAATGGTAAAAGTCTTAATCCCGGTGAAACGGCCGTGGAGAATGATAGAATTATCGTGGGTTGCGGAACGGGGGCAGTAGCGATTGAGCAACTTCAGGTTGCAGGCAAGAAAGCGATGCCAACAGCCGACTTCCTGCGCGGTACAACATCTAAAAATATTACGATTAATGGTATCAGTTGACGGTCTCACAGTAGAATTTGGTGGCACTACGCTCTTCAAGGATGTTTCCTTTGTAATAAATCCCAAGGACCGCATAGCCCTGATGGGTAAGAACGGCGCCGGCAAGAGTACACTTCTCAAGATTCTCGCCGGCATACGCCAGCCCACTCGTGGCAGTGTGTCAGTACCCAAGGATTGCACCGTGTGCTANCTNCCGCAGCANATGATGACTGAGGATAACCGCACAGTTTTTGAGGAGGCATCCCGNGCCTTCGAGCATCTNCGCCAGATGGAAGCCGAGATTGACGCAATGAANAACGAGCTTGCNACCCGCACTGACTATGAGAGCGACTCTTACATGCAACTCATTGAGCGCGTAGCAGCTGCNAGCGAGAANTTCTACAGCATCGACATGACCCACTTTGAGGAAGATGTCGAGAAAGCCTTGTTAGGCNTNGGNTTCAAGCGNGAGGATTTNAANCGCCCNACNTCNGAGTTCTCAGGCGGATGGCGCATGCGCATCGAGCTNGCAAAACTTTTNCTCCAGGANCCCGACGTTCTACTTCTTGATGAACCCACCAATCACCTCGATATTGAGTCAATAGGATGGCTNGAGGACTTCATNATCAACAGCCCCATGGCTGTGGTTGTCATAAGCCATGACCGTCGCTTCATTGACAATATCACTACGAGAACAATCGAGGTTACACTGGGTCGCATCTATGACTACAAAGCCAANTATTCNCAATATCTCGAACTGCGCAAGGANCGNCGCCGTCAACAGCANAAACAGTTTGACGACCANCAAAAACAGATTGCTGANGCCAAGGAATTTATCGAACGTTTCAAGGGTACATATTCCAAGACATATCAGGTNCAGAGTAAAGTNAANTGGCTTGAAAAGCTTGAAATCGTGGAGGTCGACGAAGAGGACACCTCAGCGCTCAGGCTCAAATTCCCACCNTGTCCNCGCAGCGGCAACTATCCCGTNATAGCTGACNGCGTGGGNAAGTCTTACGACGGCAAANCGGTTTTCTCAGGGGCCACATTCACGATTGAACGTGGAGACAAGGTTGCATTTGCCGGCCGNAACGGTGAGGGTAAATCAACCATGGTTAAAGCTATCATGAACGAGATTACNCACGACGGNACGCTNACGCTCGGNCACAATGTCAAGATAGGNTATTTTGCCCAGAACAGCGCATCGCTNCTTGATGAAGAGCTCACCGTATTCCAGACAATTGATGATATTGCCGTGGGNGATGTGCGCCTGAAAATCCGAGACCTCCTTGGNGCATTCATGTTTGGCGGCGAGGAGAATCAGAAGAAAGTAAANGTNNTNTCAGGCGGTGAGCGTGTGAGACTGTGCATGATCAAGCTCCTGCTNGAACCCATCAACCTNCTCATTCTTGACGAGCCCACCAATCACCTTGACTTGAAAACTAAGGATATTCTCAAACAGGCGCTCAAGGACTTCGACGGTACCATAATCCTCGTGAGCCACGACCGTGATTTCCTTGACGGCCTGGTGACGAAGGTCTACGAGTTTGGNGACGGCAAGGTGCGTGAACACCTGTGCGGCATCAACGAATTCCTCGAAAAGAAAAAGGCCCTGCAANCAAATTGATCGCGAGCCATATCGATTTACTGAGAGCCGCCNGGACTGAGTTGCCCNGCGGCTCTTGTATATTTATTCTTGGTTATAGGCAATATGATTCAACGCGCGAAGCACATTGCACAGCGTCATGCTCCAGTAACTCCTGAAATCGTCACGCACTGATAGAATTGCCATGGCAGTAACCTCATCAGTCGAATCTCTTACAGTGTTAAGGAAATTAAAGAGCACCTGGAAAATATCAGCCAAGCCCTCTGAGATACTTGCTGACACCGGTGTGTCACTATATTTCATGTCCTCCTCAAATACCTCGAGGTAAACATCATGTTCACCCATTAGGTTTTCAACATTACGTCTTATTGACTCGTAGTAATCCTCATCAAGAGCGTTGTCAAGATAAGGCTCTTCATCCTCAATGAAGTTAACAGTCAAGTCAGTAGCAGCAATATAAAGACGAGGCAGAAGTTTAA
>JAAVGQ010000104.1 GCA_014800105.1 Bacteroidales bacterium
CGGAGGCTTCAGCTGGACCACGAGCTTCAACCTTTCTCACAACAAGAACAAGCTCCTGAAGCTCTACAACGGCATCCAGAAGAATATGGGTACCGGTTCGACCACTTGGAAAGAAGGTTACGATACAAGCACATGGTTCCTCGTAAGATGGGCCGGTGTTGACCCCCGCAACGGCGCTCCCATGTGGTATGACAAGAATGGCAATATAACTCACACTTTCAGCGCTGAAAACCGTGTGACCTATGGAACACCATCGCCCGACTTCACCGGCGGCATGACCAACACGATGAGTTATAAGGGTTTCAACCTGCGTTTCATGATTAACTATACGTTTGGTGGCTATGCAATGTCATCATTTGGCAGTCGCACCAACTATGACGGTTACAACATTCGCTCTTACAACCAGTCAGTTAATCAGCTTGACCGCTGGCAGAATCCCGGCGAGCTTGCCATCAACCCCAAGCCCATCTGGGACGTATCAACCCAGTCAGGCATGAACTCAACCCGCTTCCTCTACAGCAAACACTGCGTGCGCCTGCACAACGTTGCGCTCACTTATCAGATACCTTCTAAACTGACCCGTCGAATCGGTATGCAAAATGCATCGGTATCATTCATCGGTGATAACCTGTACACTTGGACACCCGACCAGAACAGCAAGCGCAACTCTTACAAGACATCAATGAGCGGTTACCCTGTTGCACGCCAATTCTCACTCTCCCTCATGACAAACTTCTAAAATGATAACACACGCTAAAACAAACGATTGACAATGAAAAAGTACATATATATCGCTGCACTGGTAGCGGCAATGATAGGAACCTGCAGCTGTTCAGACTTCCTCCACGTAATGCCCAAGGGTAAGGTTACCACACCTTCATTCCTCTCCTCACCTGACGGTCTGCGCGCTGCCCTCGTTGGAACTTACAGCAAGCTATATGTCGTCTATGATGGCGACTATATGCGTTACCCTGACGTGGCGGGCAACATGCTGTCCATAATCAACGCCAACGAGTCAGCCAGCATGATAAGCCAATACAACTTTACATCCAACGAGGATGAGGAGCTGGGTGCTGTCGGCAAAATATGGTCAGCAACATTCGAGGCTATGGCCAATGCCAACAATATCATCCAGTATGCACCCCAGGTTGCTGAGGAGTTTCCCCTGCAGGCAACTGAAATTGACCGCATCACCGGCGAGGCTCTGTTCATTCGCGCATTGTGTCACCTTGACCTGTGCCTGTGCTACGCTCAGCCTTACAATTACACAACTGACGCCAGCCACCTTGGCGTTCCCGTTCTCTACAAGACCCCAGGACCCGATGACAACGAACCCCGCCGCAGTGTCGCTGAGGTTTACAAGCTCATCGTTGATGACCTCAACAAGGCTGAAGACCTACTTGTCGACAAGCAGCCACGCGGACAATATTATGTTTCACTCGATGCAGTACGTGCTCTTCACTCTCGTGTGAGTCTCTACATGGAGGAGTGGCAAGATGCAATCAAATATGCCGAGAATGTTTTACCCACTCGCCAGCTCACTACCGGTCAGGCTTACTACAATATGTATCGCAACCCTGTGGCCGACAGCGAGGTAATTTTCCGCTTTGACGGTACCGAGATGGGCTCCAAGCACCGCACATTCTACGCTGACACCGCAATCCCGGCTGACACCCTCATGACACTCTTTGACGCTGATGATACTCGCCTGCAAGTTCTCTATAAGGACGGACAGCGCTACTGCATGAAGTACGAACCTGACCTCAACCGCCTTGGTCTCAATCACGGCGACGAACCCATCGTTGTAAGACTCTCTGAAATGTATCTCAATGCAGCTGAGGCAGCCTGCATGATGGGTAATTATAGCGCNGCAAAAGGTTATATTAAACCCATCCTCACGCGCGCTGTTGATGCTGAGNATGCTGATGAAATTCTCAACGCGACGGCTGATTCCAAGCTCCTTGACCTCGTAAGAAAGGAACGCGTGAAAGAACTTTGCTTTGAGGGGCACAACTTCTTTGACATCGTGCGATGGAAGATGGATCTCGTACGCGAGAAATCAACCACCTCAATCGTGAAGCGAATCAACTACCCCAGCGACTACTTCGTCCTCCCCATCTCACGTTACGAGCTCAGCGCAAACCTCAACATGCAACCAAATCCCACAGTAAATAAATAAGATAATGAAAACAAGATACATACAATCACTTGTCCTATCGATACTGGTAGCGAGCTTGGCTATCGTAATGTCATCTTGCAGTAAGGACGAGCCGTTTGACCATCCGTTCATCCACATAGTGGCTGATAATGGTGCTTCAAGGGTGATAGTCAACTCTGATGTCAACAACGTGAACTCTTACAACGTGTACGTAAGCTCCAAGGCTCTGACCTCCAATCTCGTCGTAAACTATGAGATTCTCGTGGGGGATGGCTTGCAGGCAGGTCGCGACTTCGAGCTGGTTAATCCNGGTAACACGCTCACTTTCCTCCCAGGAATCTATGACATGCCCATAAGAATAAGATGGAAACCCAACAAGGTTAACCCCACTAAGAACAACACGCTCACCATCCGTCTCACCGGTAACAACCAGGGATTCACCCTTGGTCTTCCCGGCCCTGATGAACTTCAACGTGAGCTGGTAATTGAAAAAAAGAATCCATAACCATCTTCTAAGGTATAAAACAATCAGCGCTTTGCAAGAAGACACCATAGGTACTCACACTTTTATAGAACAGTAAAAATAAGAACGATGCGCAAAAGATTATATTCTGGTATCATCGCCNTGTTAGCAGCAATGGTTTCACAAGTAGCCTGTGCTGCNACACCGCTCAAANATGANGACAAATTGGTGACCGGCAAGCTCAANAACGGTCTAACATATTATATCTATCCCAACGACAACCCCAAGGGTGAAGCTGTATACCGNCTTTTCATCAAGGCAGGCTCAGTTTATGAGACTGAACGCCAGAAAGGTTTGGCTCACTTCCTTGAGCACATGGCTTTCAACGGTAGCGATAAATTCCCGGCCGANGGCATGGTTCGTTTCCTCGAGAGCAAAGGAGCCAAGTTTGGTGACGACCTGAATGCCCACACNTCATTTAACGAGACCGTTTATAAGCTCCAGCTCCCCTCGTCCGACCCCGCAATGGTCGATTCAACCATGATGATTCTCGCAGACTGGGCGGCAGGACTCTCTATCACTCCAGCCGAAGTTGAAAAAGAGCGTGGTGTCATACTGTCAGAATGGNTGTCAAAGAAGGATGTGAAGCGCGAAAGCAGCAACATGATGCTAATGGCACTGCTCAACGATTCTCGATATGCCGAGCGTATCACCATCGGCGACACTGCCGTCATAAAGAATTGTGANCGCAATGATATTGCTGACTACTACAAGAAATGGTATCATCCTTCNCTCATGGCTGTTGCTGTGGCAGGTGATGTTGATGCAAAAGAAATTGAACGTATCATCAAGGAGCGGTTTGGCAAAATATCAGGTAAGAACGCACCTGACTGGCAACAGTATCTTATTCCGCCTTACGAGAAAGACAGTGTGACCGTCTTCGTTGATGACCGTCTCAACAAGATTGAGATGGATATCATACGTCTCACTCCGCTGCCCACAGCGGTTGNCAACGAGGAAGACTATCGCGACTACCTNTTGCGCAGTCTNACNAANCGCCTNATNAAGCAACGTTTTAACGACTATTCTTACACCAATCCTGCCTATAAGAACGGTTCAATGAGCAAATCGTCATTCCTGAATGCATCAGGCGTATATATTGAGTCAATCGAGCTCGTGCCGGGAAAGGTAAAGGAAGGCATCNATGATTTCATNGCNCACCGCAATCAGATNATGNCTCACGGCTTTACCAAGCCTGAAATTGAACGTGCCAAGAAGGGTATCCTGTCCAACATGCAGCGAAGCGTCGACGTGGGACAGGCACCCCAGTCAATGAAAATCATGGACGAGATATACTCTGATTTTTATGNAGGCAACAAGCTCATTTCACGTGCTGACGAGCTCGAACTCCTCCAGAAGACTCTTCCCACAATCGACTCTACAGCAATAGCACAATCACTCAACGCCCTTGCAGCTGATAAAAATGGNATGAGAGTGCTATTCCGTGCCAACAGCGACGCGCTTAAAGAGGTTGGAACCGATGCCGATTTGCTCGCACTGGTAGAAGAAGCTTATACACGTCCCACAGTGCCTTATGGCAAGCATGTAAATGTAGCAGATAAATTATGTGACATAGGCNCCCCAGGGCAGATTGTGAGCATTAAAGAGATTCCGGAGATTAATGCACTCGATATTATGCTTGATAACGGCGCACGCGTCATCTACCGCAACTCTGATTTGGACAAAAATAAGATCTCCATCACAGCGATGCGCCGTGGAGGTATGTATGCTCTTGACTCACTGGACTATTACAGTGGCATTTTTGCCCGATCAGTGGTAGGACTTTCAGGTGCCGGAAATATGAACCGTGATGAACTCGGCTACTACAAAGCCGGAAACTCAGCCAGCATGGTACTGCTGCCTGATAACACTCGNACCGGTATCATTGGNTCAGCTTACCTCAAGGATGCACCCATGATGTTTGATCTCATGTATGCCAAGTGGATGTATCCCCGTCTTGACATCGAGACCTTCAATCAGACCGTTGAAAAGACTAAGGAGAGCTATCGCACGAAGAAGAAAACACCCGGAGAAGTGTTTAGCGAGGAAATTTCATACCTTCTCAATGGTAAAAATTACTCTAACGCTGAGCTCACTGACTCAATCATTGACAAGTGTGTCCACGCTGAAGATATCATTCCATTGCACAACCGCTTCTTTGGTCCCGCTACCGGTTATACATTCGTAATTCTTGCTGATGCTCCCTTTGATTCAATCAAGCCCTACATTACTGATTACATCGGAGCTCTCCCTGCCGGAGAAGTGAAAACTGACTGGATTACCGGTCGCGAACCTATCTCTTACCGCGAGAAAGTCCTTCATCGCAATAACGGTGACACTCCCAAGGCATCAGTAATGCTCGTGTACCAGCAGGATTCACTTCCCGAAAGCCAGAACATCATGGGCATCAAATCAAAGATGCTTCAGAATGCGCTTCGCACCAAGCTGCTTGCCCGCTTGCGCGAAGAAATGGGTAAAGTATACAGCGTGGGAGTTACTTCAAGTTCTACACTCTTCCCTGCCCCCTTGTCAAGAACCTCAATCTCATTTGTGTGCAAACCTGAGGATGTTGACACACTCCTCACCGCAACCCGCGAGGAACTGAATAATTTCTATGAACATCCTGAGGATTTTGAAAACGTAGTGCGCGATGTGAAACTTAACCTCATTAAAGAACACAAATTGAATTTACAGAAGAACGCTTTCTGGAGTTCATGGATACGCAACTCCGTGTTCAATGGTGAGGAGGATTGGAACTTCATCAACAACTATGAGACAATTGTCAACGACATTACTGCTGAGGATGTCGCAGCTTTTGCCCGCGGTCTTCTTAATACGGCCTCATTCACTGAGGCTGTCCTATATCCGACAGAAGACGCACTGAACAAAACCGAATAAACAATTTAACTACTTAATATAAACTAATTAATTCCCATTTCATGAAAAAGATCTATTCATGGATGACCGTGATGGCAGCCGTCCTGTCACTTGGTTTCACTTCTTGCTCAGACAATGACGAGCCCAAGAAAGAAGAGTCAGCAGCCCCTGAACTGCTCTCATTCAGCTTCAATGTTGCTGAAAACTCAGAAGTTCTATCAGCTGACTGTGTTGGTGTAATTTCTGATGCTGATAAGACTGTAAAAGTAACCATGCCCGCGTTTGCTGACAAGTCTTCACTCATCGCAACCTTCACCGTGGCTGAGGGTAACACTGTTCTCGTGAATGGTATCACACAGGAGAGCGGCAAAACCGCTAACGATTTCAACGCTCCCGTTGACTATATCATCTCCAACACTAAAGGAGACAAGAACATCAAGTACACTGTTACTATCGAGAAATCAGCCGACTACGTGTGGAGCGAGGTAGCTCGTTATACTGAAGTAGTTCCCCGCGGTAGCAATGCAGTAATGAAGCTCAACATCACTGACAATGTTCCTTACATCGGTTTCGTTTCTAAAGCCAGCAACAAGATGGTTGTGGTTAAGAACGAAAACGGTAACTTCAGCTATGTTGGTGGCAACGAAGTTGAGAGTACCAACGTTGCGAGCGGTCGTTTCGATTTCACAGTCAGCAACAACGGTACCCCCTACTTCATCTATGGCGACAATGACTGCTCTTCACTCAAGGCTGCTGCTACCGTAATGTCATTCAACGGTTCAGCTTGGTCTACCGTAGGTGACGCAGGCATTGCAGGTTTCGTTCCCAGCAAGCTACAGATTGGTGTTCTTGGTTCTGAAGTTATCGCTCCCATGGTTGTTAACGCAAACAAGGGATCATTCCAGAAGCGTGAAGTCTATTCTTCAATCTACAATAATGGCTGGCAGACCAACTCAATGGCTTCAGTTGGTATCAACAATGCAGCGGTTGAGTGCATGTCTACTACAGCTAATGCTGCTTACCTCTACACTATTTCAGCTGCAACTTATAAATATTCAGTTGCAATGTTCAAAGATGGCTCTTGGAAGGCACTCAGAAGCGAATATCTTGAGGAAGGTGCAACTCAGGCCCCCATCCTCATGGCTGACGCCGCAAGCATCGTTGGCACAAATGACGGCGTTATCTACCTCCTCACTGCCGACGACAAAGAAACCGGCTCAGTTAAGGACATGCGTTTCCGCGTTCTCAAGTATACTCCCGACACCGAGGAGTGGACCCTCGTTGGTGGTTCAACAATCAGCTCAATCAAGGCTGATGACTCTCACATCTCAGCTAAACTTGCTGTTGCTCCTGACGGTACCCCCTTCCTTGCCTACACTGACTACAAGGGTGACAAGTGTGCTAAGGTTCAGTACTTCGACAACGACACCAAGCAGTGGTCTGAGCCCATCACACTCTCTGCTGAGAATGCAAGTAGCATCAGCATTGAGTTCTGTGATAACGGTGAGGCTTACATCTCATTCGTTGGCAAGGATGACAACATCGTCCTGATGAAGTATGCCGCAAAGAAATAAAGTCCGTTAACTCATAATCATACAGCGGGGAGCGCTACCGAGGGCAATCACCTCAACGGCGCTCCCCCTTTTACATGTTTAAATCAGTTCAATGTTTACATCAATATTACTCGCTTCAATTCTTACTCTCGGAGGTACAGTTCACACTGCGAACGGTCGTGGCGTTAAAGGGGTTCCGGTGTCCAATGGTGACACCATCGTAATTACTGATAAGAATGGCCGATACTCACTGCCGGTAATCGATGACATGAGCGTGTTTCCAATTCTCGACGGCAAGTGGAAAGTTGCGAACAAATCTCAAGTAGGGAATTCGGCTTTCCCTTATATTGACAGCATCAGCAATAACAGTAATGATATTAATTTCTTGATTGAGAAATGTCCCATTAAAAAGGACTTTACCATTAACGCTATTGGAGATGTTCAGGTAGGAGACCTCCAGGAACTCGATTACGCCTCACGCACGCTATGGCCTGAACTGATGGCTGATTCAACTGCGGCGTTCAATCTGTGGCTCGGAGACCTCGTAAATAACAATGTTTCGATTTATCCACGCGTGCGTTCTATGCTTGAGCGGCTGCCGGTACGTTCATGGACCATGGTAGGCAATCATGACAGAGATGTTGACTCGGTGCGCACTCGTCAGACGGCATCGTTTGCCCGTGAAATAGGAGCTCCGACATACGCTTTTACTGAGGGGAACGTTACTTTCATTGTCTTGAACAATGTCTATGGCGACGGGGCTCGTTCTTACAAAGGTACTCTTGACGACCGTCAATTGAGATTCGTCAACAATCTCATGAAGATTCTCCCCAAAGACCGACAAATTGTACTAACAGCTCACATACCTCTCGCCCACATATCAAATAAAGATGAACTATTGGAAATCATCAAGGACAGGGGCAATGTTCTTGCTCTTACCGGTCACATGCACGCAGTGAGTCGTAACTTCCTGCACGGCGAGGGAGTAACCGTTCATGAACTCGTGGGCGGTGCAGCGTGCGGATTCTGGTGGGTCGGCGAGAAAGACTGGGAAGGAATCCCGTCAGCCTTAATGCAGTGTGGAACTCCTAAGGGCTATTTCCGCGTCAATTTCACACCTCGCGATTATGAGTTTAGCTACAAGGCTACATCACAAGATGACACCCGTCAAGCCTCTATATGGGTCGCAGGGATTGATACCATCCAGTCACACATCCCCGACCTCAAAGACCTGGAGCGTGGTGAAATTCTCGTCACAGTCTATGGCGGGTGTGACAGTACTCAGGTGAAAGCTACGATTGACGGTCGCTTACACTTAGAGGCAACGAAAACAAAATCTATGGACCCTAATGTAGCTCGTATCAGGGAACTGAACTCAAAGCATATCTACCCTACTAAACACAGCCGCCGTAATCCCTTCAGGCACACGGCCAGCCCCCAGATGTGGCGAATTAAACTACCTGAGGAATACACTGATGGTACACACCGCATCGACATCACCGCCAGCGATGCCTACGGACTGCGCTGCCGTGCCTCCCGCGCTTTCTCTTTCCCCGACTAAATTTACTTGAATCGCCCACTGTGTGAAACGCTGGTGGCGGGAATCTCAGATTTTTTTATTATCTTTGAGTTATAATACCAATATAAACCAATTGCAACACACATTTAAAAGCTCAAAATGAAGTATTTAAAACATTTGATATTTGCCGCTATTATGGGCTCATCAGCTAACGTTTATTGCCATGCTCAGGCTTCGCTTGAGTCGATTTATCCTCAGATTCGCGATGGATTCGCCGAACTCCGCAAACAGGTGGTTCGCGAACCTGACGGTTTCATAAAGTATCCCTATCTTATTCCAGCCGGTTTCTACTCTCAGCTGTGGGACTGGGACGCATACTTCATGGCTAACCATTTCATCTCCAAGGGGCAACCTGAGTATATGAAGAACTGGGTGATGACATTCTCCCAGGGCATCGATGATGACGGCTACGTGGCGGGCTGCATGACCAAGGATGGTCCCCGAAATGTCTACAGCGGCCGCTTTGCAATGAAGCCGTTCCTTTCTCAAGGAGCATATCATTACGGCAACGCTACCGGCGACTGGGAGTGGCTACGTCCCATCTATAATGACCTCAAGAAGGTTATCGACTACCGAAAGCAGACTCAATGTGACTCTACCAACGGCCTCTATTACTGGGAAATCGCAATGCAGAGCGGCGCCGACAATATTCCCACGATGAACTACTTCAAAGAGGATACCCGCTCGTTTATAAGCGCTGATGCCACCGCATTCCAGTATGGCGAGCTCCTGGCTCAGGCAGCCATCGCTGAAAAACTCGGCTACAAGGAGGATGCTAAGGCTTACACTGCTGAAGCCAAGGCCCTCAAGGATGCCTTGAACAGTATATGCTGGAACGACGTTGACCAGTGCTATTACAACGTTGACCGCGAAACCGGCGAGCAATACCGGCGCATAGGTTATACCACATTCGTTCCGCTCATGTACAGGATGACACCTGATGACAAGGCCAAACAGATGATTGAGCGATACATGCTTTCACCCGACCACATGAAAGCGCCCTACGGTTTCCGAAGCCTCTCAAAGAGCGACCCTGACTATAATAACAAGAACATCATCGTACCGTTCTCTAACTGGCAGGGACCCATATGGGGCATCTGCAGCTACATCTACTCAATCGGGCTTCACAACTACGGCTACGATGATGAGGTCAAATGGATGGCTGAGACCGTGGGCGACCTGATGGTTAAAGACCTCAAGGAATACGGCACAATGCACGAAACATATCATGCTGAGACAGGCGAACCTCTCGCTCCCTCTAACTTCAAATACCGCACTCCCGACGGCAAAATTCAAGGCTTCGTAAGCTGGAACCTTACAATGGAGAATATCCTTGAGGGCCTCCTCAACAACAACTGGATGCTCCTGGAACTCCCCGGCATGTAATTTTTCGATATCAAAATTTTAAGAATGACTATTCCTCCTGATTGCTGGAATAGTCATTTTTATTTATTCAAATACAACAATTACCGAGCCAACATTAGAACAAGGCTATAATCTACATTGCTCTTAAACAAAGGAAATGCCGGCCGTGAGCGCGCAAAGGGCATCACGGTCGGCATTTATGTTGTTTATGAGTATCTACCGATTAGAGCTGGGGACCGGCAGCAACGAGAGCCTTACCGGCTGCGTTGGTCTCATACTTCTTGAAGTTCTTGATGAAACGTTCAGCAAGATCTTTTGCCTTAACTGTCCATTCCTCGGGGTTGGTGTAGGTGTCGCGGGGATCAAGAATCTTGGGATCTACGCCGGGAAGTTCAGTGGGGATTTCGAAGTCGAAGATGGGGAGCTTCTTGGTGGGAGCATTGAGGATAGCGCCGTCAAGGATAGCGTCGATGATACCGCGGGTGTCACGGATTGAGATACGCTTGCCGGTACCGTTCCAACCAGTGTTTACGAGGTAAGCCTTAGCACCGCTCTTCTCCATTTTCTTCACGAGTTCTTCAGCATACTTAGTGGGGTGCAGTTCAAGGAATGCCTGGCCGAAGCAAGCTGAGAATGTGGGAGTAGGCTCAGTGATACCACGTTCAGTACCTGCGAGCTTAGCAGTGAAGCCTGAGAGGAAGTAGTACTTAGTCTGCTCGGGAGTAAGGATTGATACGGGGGGAAGTACACCGAATGCGTCAGCTGAAAGGAAGATTACGTTCTTAGCAGCAGGACCGGCTGAGATGGGCTTAACGATGTTCTCGATGTGGTCGATGGGGTAAGAAACGCGGGTGTTCTCAGTTACGCTCTTGTCAGCGAAGTCGATTTTGCCTTCAGCGTCCACTGTAACGTTCTCGAGAAGAGCGTCACGACGGATAGCGTTGTAGATATCGGGCTCGCTTTCCTTGTCAAGGTTGATAACCTTAGCGTAGCAACCACCCTCGAAGTTGAACACGCCGTTGTCGTCCCAGCCGTGTTCGTCGTCACCGATGAGGAGACGCTTGGGGTCAGTTGAAAGTGTAGTCTTACCAGTACCTGAAAGACCGAAGAAGATAGCTGTGTTCTCACCGTTCTTGTCAGTGTTAGCTGAGCAGTGCATTGAAGCGATACCCTTCTGGGGGAGGTAGTAGTTCATCATTGAGAACATACCTTTCTTCATTTCGCCGCCGTACCAAGTGTTGATGATAACCTGTTCGTGAGTAGTGATGTTGAATACT
>JAAVGQ010000105.1 GCA_014800105.1 Bacteroidales bacterium
TGATTTGCGTTGCAAAGGTAGAGTTTATTTTTTATTCAGCCAAATTTTTCAAGCACTTTTTATAACTAATTTTTACCTGGAAAATTTAATCCGAAATATTTCAATTAATTACAGATTCTTTTTCTATACAAAAAAATCACAGTGCTTCTCTTAATTTTTATTTTCCGGTGTTGATGACGGGCTTGACGGCCTCAGCTGAAGGCTGGCGATTTTCAACGTAGGGCCACCCATCGGCTCCCCAATAAACTCGGTCGAGATATACTTTTCGTCCCGCGCCGGGGTCGGCTGCATCAAATCCATGATAGAGCATCCAGTGCTGGCCGGCATCATCGGTCACAAAGTTTGCGTTGTGGCCGGGTCCTATCACTTTGTCACTTCGCTCCATGAGCAATGAGAATCCGTTCTCAAGGGCTGGATTGCCGTTCTTGTCAACGTATGGTCCCATGAGGTTTTCAGCCCGTGCCATCACCACGCGGTAGGTGCTGTTCTCACCTTCACAGCAAGAGCCGGCTGAACCGATGAGGTAATAGTAACCGTCACGCTTGAATATGTTGGTTGCCTCAGTGAATGTTCCGGCTATCTGCACCGGTTTTGCTCCCGGTTTTACTGAAAGGGCGTCATCACTGAGCTCGATGATATATATTCCGCGGAAGCTGCCCCACAGGAGATAGCGGTGGCCATTCTCGCTGTAATATATCGGGTCAATGCTGTTCTGCACGCCTATCTCTTTGCTTATGAAGAGTGGACCGTAGTCAGTGAAAGGTCCTTCAGGAGTGTCGGCTGTAGCGACTCCGATGCCACATTCCCATTCCCCACCCCATTTTGACTTGGAGTAGTAGAGAACATAGCGCCCGTCAATGTACTGAATATCGGGAGCCCAGATGTTACCGTCGGGCACCATTGAGGGACGTCCTTCCTCAGTGAATGCGGCTCCTACGAGGTCCCAGTTCACGAGGTCGCGGGATTTATAGATGGGTAATTTATGCCGGCTCTCGGTAGCATACAGGTAGTAAGTTCCGTCAGGGATTCGCAATACCGTGGGGTCAGGGGCGTTGACATTAATTACCGGATTACGGTAAGTGTTATCGTCGGCCTTAACACTAATTGTTTCGGTAGCCGCTACCATTAACAGCCCGAAGGAAAGATACTTAAAAATTCTATTCATATGCTTCATTAAATATTTCTAATTATTTTATAATTACCGGCTGTATATTGACGTGTGGTTGTCTCGCCGGGAATTGTCACCTCAGCTACAGTTCCCGCGGGAATGGAGAAGTTCCATATCCATTTATCTCCTTCATATTTCCAGTTACTCTTGATGATGCCGGCCGGTGTTTTAAGCTCAGCGTCAACAAAACCGAGACGAGGGTCAGGAACGGGGCGTAAGATGATATTGCTGAAACCGGGGTTGGTGGAGTCAGCCGAGATACCGGCAACGGTTTCCCATATCCACTCACACACGCAACCGTAGGCGTAGTGGTTAAAGCTGTTCATTCCGGCGGGTCCCATTCCGCTGTCAAGCATGTAGCTGTTCCAGCGTTCCCAGATGGTAGTTGCGCCATTATCTATTGAATACAGCCAGCTTGGATTCTTGCGTTGCAACAGGAGTTCGTAGGCAATATCTGACATACCATTCTCAGTGAGCGTGGGCATGAGGATGGATGTACCCAGGAAGCCCGTCTGCAGGCAGTTGTCGTGATTTGTAAAGTTTTCACGCAGGCGTTGGATCATGTCCTCCTTAGCTTTTCCGGTCAGAATATTATTCTTGAGGGCGAAGAGCGCGGGAGTCTGCATTGTATTGAGAATTTCATTCTTGAAGCGACCGTTCTCATCAATGAACTGAGTCTTGATATAGTTGCGGGCGCGAGATGCCATTAGATCATATTTCGTATAATCCCTGCCTGTTGCACGGGCCATGTCACGCATCATCTCGGCATCCATTAGCCAGTAGCTGGCACANANNTANTTCCANTANTCNANNGCCTCAGGNNNCGGAACCCAGTTGCCGTTCTCATCATTGTAGTGACTGCGTCCGCTGCAACTTTCAAGGGGTTCGTAGCTGAGCCAGTCAGCCCACTGATAGTTGGCATTATGGTTTATGAGGGCATTATGGTCATATTTAGTTTCATTGAGCAAGTCCATGAATCGCTCCATAGATGACCAGTTTTCGGCAATAATCGCGGTGTCGCCGTATTGTTTCCACACTACCCAGGGCACGATGATTCCGGCATCAGCCCAACCGAGGCGCGCCATGTCATTGGGAAAGGCGCCGTACTGAGCAAGCGGAGCCACTCCGGGATATGCTCCCGAGGGGTCCTGGGTGTCTCGCATGTCTCGCATCCATTTGTGGAAAAAGCGGTCAGTATTGGCAAAGTAGGTTCCAGTCTCGGAGAATACCTGCGTGTCAGCCGTCCAACCGAGTCGCTCGTTGCGCTGGGGGCAGTCAGTGGGAACCGACAGATAATTTGACCTCATGCCCCACAGGGTGTTCTCGATAAGTTTATTGACTGATTCATTGCCGGTGACTATCTTGCCTGTTTCCATTTCAGCGGCGATTGAAGTCACGGGAATTGATTGCAGTTTCTTGATGTGCACCTCGCCGTCAGCGGTAAGCGAGAGGTAACGGTAGCCGTAGAACGTGCACTGCGGGCTGTAAGTTACGTAATCCTTATTGTCCCCGAACGTATATTTCAATATCATGCCTATCTCAGGGATGCGGAGATTGCGACGNTGAACGCNNCCCTCGGGGCCATCCATGCCGCGNCTATGGGCNCCGTTACCATCATTGAGCAGTTCAGCCGGNAGNCATGTCAAGGTTGTACCCTCAGCGGCCTGAAAATCAAACTCAGGCACTGCGGCACAGTTCTGACCNAAATCNACAACGACNGTTTCCCCCGGGTTCACGACAAGTTCCCCGGCGGCGTCGAACTGCTTGACCTTCACTACCGTTCCATGAGCATCATTACTCTCGCCTGTAACGCCTTTCCATGAATAAGCCTCTACGGGCGATAGTGCGAGATCCTTGCGGCGATAAATCTCAGCCCCGGCAGTGGGGAAGATTCCTCCCTGAAACTCNGAGTTTTCCTCAGGAGCCGACATGCCGGCATCATCAGTNATTACAGCCAACTCGCGAGCATCATATTCCTCACCGTCAAATATTGCCGCATGCTTCACGGCTCCTGCAACACCGGCTTTCCAGTCAGAAGTGTTAGTACCGAAATACTCCGNGCNTCCGTCAGTAAACGTAAGNTCAAGTACACCGCGGAATGCGACNTTCNTNCCNATCATNCCNTCGTNNCCNCCNGGAGTTATGATTTTGTCGGCCCACCANCCGGGNGTAACCTGAACCGAGAACACGTTCTCGGCTCCGGCCTTGCGGNTAATGGCATCGGTAATGTCATAGGTATATGAAATCTTTGTCTTGCCATAATGGGTGAACCCGGGCTTGAGAATCTCCTCTCCTATAGGCTTACCGTTAACGAACAGNTTGAACACGCCCAGTCCTGAAGTCATCCAGCGGGCTGACGTGACCTTCTTGTCATTCTTAATTTTCGTAACGAACCATGAGGCTCCATCAGCGGCACGCTCATTGGCTCCACCTATAGCTCCGGTTACAACCGGGGCATCCACGACTGATATCCACTGTGATTCCACCCAACGGGCTGAGTCAAGCGACTCGGTAAGTCTGCCTAAAGGATTCTCGGCCATCGCGCCCNTAGCCACGAGTGACGTTAATAGAGCAAGTGCTGTAGTTTTCATGATAATGAGTTTTTATGAGTGAGGGAGGGGNGTGGGAATTACTTTTTAATTCGCCATTTATAAAGACGGTCAGCGGGACGTATCTTTGCAGGTACCTTTATTGCAAAGGTATCACCCTTAACCGCGCGCGGCACCGGATTGGGATCGTCGCCCACACGGATTTCATCAAGCGTCAGTATCAGAGCGCCGGTGGTGGGTCCCGTAATCACGATTTCATCACCCACGTTCAGCTCGCCGCTCTCCATGTAGAACTCTCCCACACCAAGTTTTGAGAAATATTTTACNCCGCGGGCCACNTACTCCTTGACACGGGTTGCTGAGGAACCATACTTACCGCTCCACTCGCCCAGCCGCTGTCCCATGTAGTAACCATCCCAGAAACCGCGGTTGAATACCTTGCCAAGCTCTTCGTCCCATGCCACGACCTTTTCAGCACCGTATGTTCCGTCACATATTGCCTCAAGCGCCTGANTATATGCTTCGACCACAACACGCACATACTCGGGACCGCGGGCGCGGCCCTCGATTTTGAACACGCTCACGCCGGCATCAATCATATGGTCAAGGAAGTGAATCGTTTTCAAATCCTTAGGTGACATAATGTATTTATTCTCAATGGCGAGTTCATCGCCGGTCTCGGTATCTCGCACGGTATAGCCGCGACGGCATATCTGGGTACAACCGCCACGGTTAGCACTCGAATTCATCTCATGCAAGCTCAGGTAACATTTGCCTGANACNGCCATGCACAACGCNCCNTGGCAGAACATTTCCAACTTCACGAGCTCGCCTCGCGGGCCGGTNATATTCTCCTTAATTATCGTATCATGAATATGTTTAACCTGCTCCATGCTAAGCTCGCGCGCAAGAACCACGACGTCAGCCCACTGGGCGTAGAATCTCACGGCCTCGACGTTGCTGATGTTGCACTGGGTCGAGATGTGCACCTCCACGCCCTTGCTGCGGGCATACGTNATAGCTGCAATATCGCTGGCAATGATAGCCGTGATACCGCTACCCGCCACGGCGTCGATAACATCGTGGCATTTAGCGAGCTCGTTGTCATAAATTATCGTATTTACAGTGAGATAAGTGCGCACACCGCGCTCGTTACAGATGGCGGCGATATTGCGCAAATCGTCAATCGTAAAGTTTACTGACGAACGCGCACGCATATTAAGACCCTCAACACCGAAATATACAGCGTCAGCACCGGCATCAAGCGCAGCATAAAGTGACTCATAGCTGCCCACCGGAGCCATTATCTCAAACGATTTTCTATCGTATTTACTCATAATTTAATATATCTTTATGCAAAGATAATCATAAAGTTTTGTACATTTGCATCCCATTACCTTAAAGCTTAAGTAAGTTTTAAAAATTAAACGATATTATGATAAATTAAATGTTTGTTCTCGACTTCAAGAATCTTTTATATTATCTATGGCTGCAAACTGGTCTATATCAAAATTTTCATCAGTCATGAAGCTCGCTTCACTCCTTCTTCTAATTTTAATATATCCTCAATGTGCACCTCATATATAGTATAAATTAATTTTCAACACTTACTTATGAAAAAAAGCCTTTTATACACCCGCACAGGCGATCTCGGCACCACATCGCTCGTCAATGGCCAGAGGGTAGCCAAGGACAATGAACGCCTGGAAGCCTATGGCACCGTCGACGAATTGAACTCCTGGATCGGCGTGCTCATAAGCGACCCAGCCATGCCGGCCGCTCAGGGAGCCGAACTGCGCCTCGTTCAGCACCGGCTCTTCGACCTCGGGGCTTATCTCGCGACACCTACAGCCGGGAGTGAAACCGATGCTGTCAAATCACCCTTCAGTCCTGACGCCATAAGCCACCTGGAGCAGCTCATAGACGCGCTCGACAACACAGTGCCACCGCTCACACGGTTCGTACTTCCCGGCGGGTCACAACTGTCAGCGTGGACTAACGTAGCACGCACCGTATGTCGTCGTGCCGAACGTCATATAGTAACCCTCTCCACCACGCCCGGAACATTTGTCGCCCCCGACGCGTTAATGTATATAAACCGTTTGAGTGACTACCTCTTCGTCCTCTCGCGCTATATCAACCATATCAACGAAATTCCCGAATTTTATTGGGAGAAAACGCAATAAAACACCGGTGACGACGTTATAAGGAAGACAGCCCGCTGAGATGACCTTAACACGCCATTTAATAGACTGTCAATCACTGAGAAAAATTAATAATTCAATAGTATATAACAAAAATCAAACGTTACTATGTATTGGACACTTGA
>JAAVGQ010000040.1 GCA_014800105.1 Bacteroidales bacterium
GTTACTTGCAAGCGGGTTTGATTAAACCGGTAAACAATGGGGGAAAAGGGTGTCGTTTAACCTTACCGGCGATACAAAGATACGGAGCCGAAAGCTCGGAGCGTATGCAAAAAACATACTTTGCACCATCATGTGTACCGTGTCCGTCCATAACCCTGGTGCCCTTTTCCCCGGACAGTGTCCATGCTAAGCGGGGATGAAGTCTCGGACAGGACAGTTTTTCTCCCCATATATCTCAGGTTCAGTGTCTTCGACACTGGAGGGTGATGATGTGCGTGGCTATCCCCAGCTATGCCTTAGGGGAGTAGGGAGGGTGTGTGCCCCGAGATAACTCGGGGTTACCGTGTTGGCACCCACTGCCGTGGGTGTGTGGTAGCAGTTCTATAAGGAACATACATGTCGGAGGGATGTTAGGATGTATAGAAGTTGTAAGCCAGAGAATAACCCACGACAGTGGGTGTGAGCGAGTTAACCCCGGGTTATCCCGGGGTGGAGGACTCCCTTCCCTATCGCCAGAACCCGCGGCGCGGGTGAAACAAAAATGATTCCAATTTTTAAGAATAAACTATTATCCTTATCTTTGGCAAATAAACAAATTATTAATACCATGAGTAAGACCGCGATTTATATTCACTTAGTGTTTGCAACCAAAAACAGGGAGCGCACCATTTTCCCTGAGGGAAAAGATAGACTGTACTCATATATTGCAGGAATTTTAAAGAATAAAAATTGTCATCCTTGCGCAATTGGTGGAACTCGCGACCATGTTCATATATTGTTGGATCTACATCCAGCGGTTTCTTTGTCTACGCTCGTGAGAGAAATAAAAACGTCGACTAATGGTTTGATAAGACAGGAACGGTTGTTATCTCATTTTGATGGATGGGGTGAAGGGTATTATGCGGGGAGTATAAGTCCTGCGCATAAGTCTCAGTGTGAAGAGTATATAGGGAATCAAGAGGAACATCATAAAAGCCGTAGTATAGAGGATGAAATGGAAAAGATTGCGTCCCGGTATGGCTTCTGTTATCATGTAAATGATTGGAAGTGAGTTGGCACCCACTCCGTGGGTTACAGGTGGGGGAGGATGTCCCGGAGGGTAGTGATGTGGTGGATGGAGGGGTCGCGCTTGAGCCAGGTGAGCTGTTTCTTGGCGTAGACGCGGGTGTTTTTNCCGATGCGGGCTATGGCNGTCTCGCGGTCCATGGTGCCGTCAAACATGGCGAACATTTCCTTGAATCCCACGGTGTTGAGCGAGTTGAGGTGGCGCAGGGGGTAGACNCGGCGTGCNTCGTCTTCGAGCCCNTGGGCTATCATGATGTCAACGCGGCGGTTGATGCGGTCAAANAGCTCTTCGCGTGGCATGTCGAGGGNGAATTTCAGGATGCGGTAAGGTCGCCGGGTCTTNCGCCCGGTGAGGAGTGAGGAATATGGTTGCCCGGCTTCCATGGAGATTTCAAGTGCGTGCACGAGGCGCTTGTGGTTCTTGAGGTCGGGAGCGGTGGCGAGGTATTGGGGGTCGAGGATCGTGAGGTGCCTGATGAGGCCNTCNAGNCCTTCTTCCTGATANATGGCGAGCGCTTTGGCGCGGTTATCGTCTGAGACGGTGGGCAGCGGGTCGATGCCGTTACACACGGCGTCGATATACATCATTGAGCCGCCACACATTATTACGTAATCANTNTNTTNCCANANTCGTGGCAGNAATTCGTGAACNTCTTCNTCGAAGCGTGCGGCGCTGTAGTAGTCAGTGAGCGAGAGGTTTCCCACGAAGTGATGNGGNACGGCGGCGAGCTGTNCNGGGGTGGGGGCTGCTGTGCCGATGGGTATTTCGCGGAACATCTGCCGNGAGTCAGCTGAAATAATCTCGCAATTGAGCAACCGGGCCAGCTCAATGGCCAGCCCGGTTTTTCCTGAGCCCGTGGGCCCGGTTATGATTATCAGAGTTTTGTTCTTATCCAAGTTTNAATNCTGTTGTTNTTANCGTTGAGCCACGATGCGTGCAATCTCGACGATNACNTGCATTGCTTTTTCCATNGAGGGNATGGGNANGAACTCNTAGCGNCCGTGGAAGTTGAGGCCNCCGGCAAAGATGTTGGGGCAGGGGAGGCCCTTGAATGANAGCTGNGCNCCGTCAGTGCCGCCNCGNATGGGTACNACCNTGGGNGTNACGTCAGCGTTNATCATGGCNTGNTTGGCGATNTCNANNACNTGCATTACGGGCTCAATCTTCTCNCGCATGTTGAANTACTGGTCTTTNATTTCNATTGAGGCGCAGTCAGGGAACTCGTGNTTGATNTTGCGGGTGAGGTGTTCGAGCTCCTTCTTGCGGCGCTCGAAGCGGTCGCGGTCGTGGTCGCGGATGATGTAGGTGAGAACGGTTTCCTCGACTGAGCCGGCAAACGCCACGAGGTGATAGAAGCCTTCGTAGTCCTCAGTGTGCTCGGGTGTCTCCCAGCGGGGGAGCATGATTGCAAACTGGTTGGCGATGCGGATGGAGTTGATCATCTTGTGCTTGGCTGAGCCGGGGTGAACGTTGCGGCCCTTGAATGTGACGCGTGCAATGGCAGCGTTGAAGTTCTCGAACTCGAGCTCGCCTATCTCGCCTCCGTCCATTGTGTAGCCCCAGTCGGCGCCGAAGAGGTCGACGTCAAATTTGTGGGCGCCCTGACCGATTTCCTCGTCGGGGTTGAACGCTACGCGAATCTTGCCGTGCTTGATCTCAGGGTGTTCCTTGAGATACTCCATTGCTGTGACAATCTCGGCAATGCCTGCTTTGTCGTCAGCGCCCAGGAGGGTTGTGCCGTCAGTCACGATGAGGTTTTGTCCCTTGTAGTTGAGAAGCTCGGGAAAATCAGCGGGAGAGAGGACGATGCCCTGTTGCTGATTGAGGGTAATATCGTTGCCGTCATAGTCGCGTACGATGCGTGGCTTGACGTTGCGGCCTGAGAGGTCGGGGGCGGTGTCGAGGTGAGCTATGAAACCCACCGTGGGGACCTGGCGGTCAATGTTGGAGGGAAGAGTGGCCATGAGGTAACCGTTTTCATCGAGGGTTATCTCTTCAAGTCCTATCTCGTGAAGTTCTTTTTCAAGATATTGAGCGAAAACCATCTGCCCGGGTGTCGAGGGCGTGAGATTGGTGAGCTCATCACTCTGAGTGTCAAACGACACGTACTTAAGGAACCTGTCTACAATGTGTGTCATGGTGTTGGATTGATGGTTAGTTGTTGGGTTAGAAATGTGTGCAAAGGTAGTGAAAGAACATCAACTAAACAATATTGGCGGCTCAAAATCGTTATCTATTATAATAATGTTCCTCTTGGGTTCTATTGTCTATGAGATTTAGTCATACAATCATATACGTAACATTTTTAAGGTCTTTTATCCTAAGCGTTGTTTTCCTTGTTTTTCAGGCGGCAACGGTTAAGGCTTTCGCGCCCGAATTTTACACTGAGGAATCAGTACTGTCAACGGGCAAGTGGGTGAAGGTCAGTGTCTCACAGTCGGGGATGCATCGCCTCGGTGTCAAGGAGCTCCGAGCCATGGGGTTTGATAACCCGGATGGTGTCAAGGTCTTTGGCTATGGTGGCATGCCGCTGCCTGATATTCTTGAAGAGGGCACTTTGATTGACGATCTTCCTCAGGTTCCATCAGTGAGGGATGACAGCGGAATCTTATTCTATGCCGTGGGTCCCGAATATCTTAAGGAGTCGCAGGGCGGTCACTGGATAAAGCGCACCAATCCTTTCACAACCCGTGGTTACTATTATCTCACTGACCGTGAGGATATCGAGCGGGTTGCTCCGGGCGTTCCACGGTCGATCCCGCAGGATGGTTATGTTGACTCTTTTACTGAGGTTCTTCATCACGAGCTTGACCAGGCGAGTCCGGGCGAAACNGGCTATGAACTTGTGGGCGAGGATTTTGTGAACAATACAACCCGTACTTTTGCTTTTGACTTGCCGGGTCGCGTAAGCGGAACTGACGTGTGGATGGAGTGCTCGTTCTATGCTAATTCCACGGCCGGAGGGAGCCTTGTGTTCTCAGTCAACGGGAACGCGTTGCCTTATTCCACCAGCGACCGCATCTATGGAAACACTGATCACTACCAGCATGCAGTCGAGGCAATAAGCCGCAAAACTTTCAGCCTTGATGACACTCAGGCTAAGATGACGGTGGCCTACACCAGCTCAGGCGTGTCAAAGCTTGCCCGCCTNAACTATCTTACATTGAATTACACGCGCAAAATAGANCTCAGCGACGGTCCCATNGAGTTCACGTTGAGCGGAAAAGGTGGCGCGATATCAGGAGCCCGGGCGGGGGAAACCGGCATATGGGATATTACTGACGCGCGGNATCCGGTTGAGGTGGAACCGGGCGATGACGGGCATTTTACCCCCGGCTCGACCGGTGTGCGCCGCTACGTGGCATGGAAAGGCAGCGACAAGTTGCCGTCACCGGCANTGGTTGAGAAGGTCGCTAACCAGAGTNTTCATTCCCTCCCGGTGCCTGACATGGTGATTTTCACTCACCCCCAGTGGCGTTCCCAGGCTGAACGTGTTGCNGAACTCCACCGTAATGACNCGTTGACACCGCTCTCAGTGTTGATTGTAGAGCCTGCTGAGCTTTACAACGAATTCTCGTCAGGCTCGCCTGACGCTAATNCTTTGCGCAAGCTGCTCAAGATGTTCTGGGACCGCTCAGGGCAAGCTGAAGGAGGCANGNTGCAATATGCCCTNATCATGGGTCGTAGCACCTACGACAACCGCGTGCTNACGCCATCAGTCGCCTCCCTGGGCTATCCNACGCTCCCNGGGTGGCAGACGGAGGNATCGCTGAGTGATAACAGTTCGTATACCACTGATGATATTTACGCAGCCTTGCAGGATGGTGCAGGATTTGCCCTGCGCAGTGACTATCAGTGCATAGGCGTGGGTCGCATGCCGGTGGTTTCGCTCTCAGACGCTACCAATGTTGTTGACAAGTTGTATTCCTATGTGAATACTCCCCGCAATACATCGTGGAAGACCCGTGCCCTCATGGTGGCTGACGATGAGAACGATGGGGTGTTCATGGAGCACACTGAGGCTATGATAGAGAAAGCCATGAACGCTAAGGGTAGCGAGTGTATCAATTGGGAAAAGGTTTACATTGATGCTTACGACCGCCAGAACGGTACCTACCCCGGAGCACGCAGTGATATGTTCCGCCTGTTGACTGAGGGCGTGATGTGGTGGAATTTTGCCGGTCACGCCAATCCCACGTCATGGACCGCTGACGGCCTCATGACCTACACTGACATCAATAATTTATACCTCAGGCATTTCCCGTTTGTGTATGCCGCCACCTGTGATTTCCTCAGGTGGGATTCCAAGGATGTCTCGGCTGCCGAAATTCTCTACCGCACCCCGGGGTCAGGCATAATCGGAGCTGTAAGCGCCACGCGCCCGGCACTGATACCGTCCAACGGCGAGTATATGTCCCACATGGGTAAGTTCATGTTTGCTACTGATGACGCCGGCCTCCCGCTCACTATAGGCGAGATATTCCGTCGTTCCAAGAACGGTGGCGCCGGCAAAGAGACCTGGAATAATGCCAACAAGCTTCGTTACGTTCTTATGGGAGACCCGGCGATGAGGCTTTGCGTGCCTTCCAACAGGATTGTGCTCGATGCAATCAACGGAGCAAAGCCTGACCTTGACGCGCAGTCAACCATCATGGCCGGCCAGGATGTGAAACTCGAGGGGCGCGTTATTGACCCGGCGGGAGCTGTGATATCAGATTTTGACGGCCGTTTTGAAGGTACGCTCTTTGATGCTGAATACAGCACGACCTCCCACGGCTATGGCGAGGGCGAGAAGGTGACCTTCGAGCAACGCGGCAAGCGACTTCAGGTAGTGGTGGATAGTGTAAGGAACGGCAGGTTTTCAGCCCGCATGATAGTGCCCGGAGAGGTTGCACAGAACTTCCGCCCCGCCACTCTCAGCATGTATGCCGTTGACAGTGACGGCCGTGACGCGGCAGGTGTAAACAGTGACTTCTATGTGTATGGCCTCGATGAGAACCGGTCAGCTGACACTACACCGCCCTCCATTGACGCTTTCTATCTCAATCACACATCATTCGAGAACGGTAGCAAGGTTAATGACAGTCCCGTAGTGATAGCTGAAATCTCAGACGACCGCTCGGTCAACCTCTCGTCAGCCGGCATCGGCCACCAGATGCTACTCACCCTCGATGGCCGCTCGCTCACTGATACACCGTTGTATTATACACCTTACGGTGACGGCACTCCCGGCGGCAGGTTGAGCTACTCGCTCGATAAGCTGTCAGTGGGAGAACATGAATTGAGGTTGCGCGTGTGGGATACCTCAGGCAACTCAACGACGGGCACAATAGAGTTTAACGTCGTGGAGGGTTTGTCGCCCGTAATCTACGACGTGTATGCTGACGCCAATCCGGCCCGCTATGAGACCAATTTCTATGTCACCCATGACCGCCCTGATGCCCTCGTTACCGTCAGGATAGAGGTGATGAACATGCTCGGCCAGCCCGTGTGGGAATCATCCGTGCGCGGCATGAGCGATGAATTGCGATCATTCCCCGTCAATTGGAATCTGACGGACCATGCCGGCCGCAGGGTGGGTCGCGGAATCTACCTGTACCGTGCTACAATTGTAGCCGAGGGCGGTGAAACATCAGCCACCCGAGCCAAGCGCATAGCTGTTACAGGTCGATAACAATAAGATGAAGACAGTGTGATTGCACCAACATATAACATAAAAATATTGCGTATTAATTTTTTTTAACGTGAATTATGATTATATAGTGGTTTATTTGTCGTACAATTGCATTATAAACATAAATCAACATTATCACATATCAAGAGCGGCATGGGCACGCCCGGGTTATCAAGCAACATTTTGTCTGTCTATCAACTCAATGTATAAGCTGTAGGAGGATATACCGGTCACACCATGTCGCTCTCTTGCTGAACCTCATACCGGGGGAAGGTATGGTACGGTCCTTCCTGAATCCGGGTGCCCTTACGGCCGGACAGTGTCCACGCTAACCGGGGGGAGTCTCGGACAGGACACTTTCTTGCCGGGTGAAGGCACGGGAGATATTGCAGCACCCGGGGCGGTGAAATTGTTTTTGCAGGATGGGTTCTTATTCGTATCTTTGTACTTTGAACAGGATGCTTAGTCATAGAGTGAGTGTTTGAATTTTGAGCCGCTCACGATGATGGAGTTTCCCGATATTTATTCATGATTTAAAGTATATTGAAGTTTCCTCATGACTGCTCTTGATATAATCATAATAGTTGTGTTCTTCGGCGCCGTGATTTATGGCTACTGGAAAGGAGTGATTGTTCAGCTGGGCTCGCTCGCGGGCATTTTGCTGGGTATTCTCGCATGCCGCCTGTTTGGGCCGTGGCTCACTGAAGTTCTGGGCGGTGCAACCGGTAGCTCGAGTGCCATCGATATGGGTTATATCAACGGAATCATAGCTAATGTCATTCTGTTTATCCTCGGATTCCTGTGTGCCAAGCTCGTTGCAAGGCTCGTAAAAACCGTCACCACGGCAGTTAAACTGTCAATTGTCGACAAGTTGCTTGGCGTGATATTCTGCCTTTTCGAGTGGTTCCTTGTACTCAGTATCCTGCTGAATGTATGGCAGGTGGTGAGGCCCGGTGTAAATGTTGCAGGATCGTCAACGTTAGGCAGGGGTCGCGCTGCACGGGCGGTGATGGACCTTGCTCCCGCGGTGCTTGGAACCCAGACGGCGCTGGCAATATTTGATGTCAAGAAATAACGGGGAAACTATTATGTTCTTTAACTTGTTGATAAGACATGAAAGAAATGGACGAAAATAAGAACGATAAGGAATTCAACGACGAGAACGCCTCGCTCATCAATGATGTGACCGAGGGCGACTATAAGTATGGCTTCACGAGCGATATTGATACCGAGGTAATCCCCCGGGGGCTGAGCGAGGAGGTCATCAGGCTCATTTCAAGCAAGAAGGGAGAGCCTGAGTGGTTGCTTGACTATCGCCTTAAGGCTTATCGTTACTGGCTCACGCTGACTCCTCCCACCTGGGCTCATCTAAATATACCCGAGATTGATTTTCAGGCAATAAGCTACTATGCGGCACCCCGCAAGAAGGAGGGCCCCAAGTCACTTGATGAAGTTGACCCCGAGTTGCTGAAAACATTCGACCGCCTGGGCATTCCACTCGAGGAACAGAAACAGTTGAGCGGAATGGCTGTCGACGCCGTTATGGACTCAGTGTCGGTCAAGACCACCCACCGCGCAAAGCTTGCCGAGCTGGGCATTATTTTCTGTTCATTCAGCGAGGCTGTAAAAGAACATCCTGAACTGGTGAAAAAATACCTTGGCACGGTCGTGAGCTATCGTGATAACTTTTATGCGGCCTTAAACTCGGCAGTGTTCTCTGACGGTTCATTCGTCTACATTCCCAAGGGCGTGCGCTGCCCCATGGAACTTTCAACCTATTTCCGCATCAACGCGAGCGGTACCGGCCAGTTTGAACGCACGCTGATAGTTGCTGATGACGATGCATACGTCAGCTACCTTGAGGGCTGTACTGCTCCCAGCCGCGATGAAAATCAGCTTCATGCCGCAATCGTGGAGATTATTNCCGAAGAACGCGCTGAGGTCAAGTACTCGACCGTGCAGAACTGGTGGGCAGGAGATGCCGAGGGNCGCGGCGGTGTCTACAACTTCGTCACCAAGCGCGGCCTGTGTCGTGGACGTGACTCAAAACTGTCGTGGACCCAGGTGGAAACCGGCTCGGCTATCACGTGGAAATATCCCAGTTGCGTGCTTGCCGGCGAGGGTTCATGCGGAGAATTTTACTCAGTCGCCGTAACCAAGAACTACCAGCAGGCCGATACCGGCACCAAGATGATACACCTGGCTCCAAATACAACTTCAACCATCGTGTCAAAGGGAATCTCGGCAGGCCACAGCCAGAACGCTTACCGCGGTCTCGTAAAGGTTGCTCCTAATGCCACCGGCTGCCGCAACTACACNCAGTGTGANTCNCTGNTNNTNGGCTCTNANTGNGGNGCCCANACGTTCCCCTATGTCGATATAATGAATGACACGGCCGTGGTCGAGCACGAGGCTACAACTTCCAAGATTTCAGAAGACCAGCTGTTTTACTGCAACCANCGCGGTATCCCCACTGAGGAAGCCGTGGGGCTGATTGTGAACGGCTATGCTAAAGAAGTGATGAATAAACTCCCCATGGAATTTGCCGTCGAGGCACAGCGACTGCTGGCACTGACGCTCGAAGGGTCAGTGGGATAAATTGATAAANAAGACAACACATACGATATGAGCGAATTATTGAAGGTTACCGACTTGCATGCAAGCATCGGAGACAAAGAAATATTGAAGGGTATCAACTTGACAATCAATCGTGGAGAAGTTCATGCAATCATGGGCCCCAATGGCTCGGGCAAGAGCACGCTCTCGTCAGTATTGGCAGGCAATCCCTCCTTCACCGTCACGCAGGGGAGCGCCACTCTCCACGGTAAGGACCTGTTCGCGTTGTCACCTGAGGACCGNAGCCACGAGGGNCTCTTCCTCTCGTTCCAGTACCCGGTTGAAATCCCCGGGGTCTCAATGGTCAATTTCATGCGCGCGGCAGTGAATGCCAAGCGCAAATACTTTGGCGAGGAGCCTATGCCTGCGACCGAGTTCCTCAAGCTCATGCGCGAGAAGCGTGCCGTGGTTGAGCTTGACAACAAGCTTGCCTCTCGCTCAGTCAACGAGGGATTCTCAGGCGGCGAGAAAAAACGTAACGAGATTTTCCAGATGGCAGTTCTCGAGCCCTGTCTCTCAATTCTTGACGAGACTGACAGCGGCCTTGACATTGACGCGCTCCGCATCGTTGCCGAGGGCGTGAATAAACTTAAGACTCCTGACAACGCTACGATAGTAATCACTCACTATCAGCGTCTTCTTGATTATATCAAGCCTGATGTAGTGCACATTCTCTACAAGGGACGCATAGTTTACACCGGTGGTCCCGAGCTTGCACTCGAGCTTGAAGAAAAAGGTTACGACTGGATTAAAAACCAGGTAGATAAGGAGGGAGAATAATGGACGCCCTGAAACAATATCTCGAANTNTACGACACCCGCAGGGAGTCAATNGACCGTGGCAGTGCAGGCGCGCTGAACGGCGCCCGCGAGGCNGCCCGCAAAGCTCTCGAAGGNAANCACCTGCCCGAGCGCGGCGAGGANGGTTACGAAAAAACCTCAATCAATGAGATGTTTGAACCTGACTATGGCGTTAACATTGACCGCCTGAAGTTGCCNTGTGACGTCGCGTCAGCATTCAAATGTGGTGTGCCCAATGTCAGCTCCTTGCTCTGCATCTTGGTAAATGACCGCTTCGTTCCCACTAATACACTCGGAATCAATCTGCCCGAGGGCGTTAAGGTCATGTCGCTCGAAAAAGCNGCCCGCGAATTTCCTGAACTCGTGGATAAGTATTACGGCTCGNTCGCTGACATGAACTCAGCGGCTACGGCTCTCAACACGCTTCTCGCTCAGGATGGCGTGTTCATCCATGTGGCCCGGGGCGTTAAGGTTGAGAAACCGCTCCAGATTGTCGCTCTCACATCAGCACCGGTTCCAATGCTGTCAATGAGACGAATACTGATTGTGGCCGAGGCTCATTCAAGCTTCTCAATCCTCAACTGNGACCANACTATGAGCGAGACTGTCGATGCGCTTGCATCACAGGTCGTCGAGGTCGTTCTCGCTGAAAACGCCCATGTTGACATCTGTGAGATTGAAGAAACNGGAAGCAAACAGCGCCGTTATAGCCAGACCTATGTCAGGCAGCTTGACGGTTCAGACATCTCGCTGGGTGGAATGACGCTGACTAATGGCATTACCCGCAACGAATANATNATAGACATAGCCGGCGAGCATTGNGAGTGTGCCCTCGGCGGTATGGCCATTGGTTCAGGCTCACAGCACATTGATAATAGCTCAGACGTTATCCATAATGCTCCACGGTCATCAAGCCGCCAGTTGTTCAAATACGTCCTNGACGACAAGTCAACCGGTGCTTTTGAAGGNAGTATACAGGTCACCCCTCAGGCTCCCTTCACCGAGGCTTACCAGACTGACCGCAACATACTTGCTTCGCCTGACGCCCGCATGCACACCAAGCCACAGTTGCTTATATATAATGATGAAGTGAAATGTAGCCACGGCGCTACCACGGGACAGCTTGACGAGCAGGCATTGTTCTACATGCGTTCACGCGGTATTCCACTGGAGGAAGCCCGCCTCATGCTCATGCAGGCATTCATGACTGAGGTTGTCGACACAGTGCGTGTCGAGGCTGTGCGTGACCGCCTGCGTCATCTCGTAGAGCGACGTCTTGCCGGCTTCGATGCCAGCTGTAACGATTGTGGCGCAGCCTGTGACAAGGCTAAGATTTGATAAAGTCATTAAGGAAGATGATTGATACTGACAAAATAAGGAAAGATTTCCCCGCACTCGAGCGCAAGATTTACAATCACGAGCTCATCTATCTGGACAACACCGCTACTTCCCAGACACCCCGCTGTGTCGTGGAAGCTATCGATAATGTTTACTATCACAGCAAGGCTAATGTTCACCGCGGTGTTCACACAATGTCTCAGGAAACCACCGATCTGCAGGAAACAACACGTCGCCGGGTTGCGGGATATATCAACGCAGCCTCAGAGCGCGAGATTATCTTCACCCGTGGCACTACTGAGTCAATCAACCTTGTGGCTTCATCTTACGGTAACTTCTTTGAGAACGGTGACGAGATAATCCTTACCGTCATGGAGCATCACGCCAATATCGTCCCCTGGCAATTGCTCAAACGCAATAAGCGCCTTTCAATCAAGGTGGTACCTATTAATGAACGCGGCGAGTTGAAAATGAATGTTTTCCGCAACCTAATCAGCGAGCGCACCCGCATGGTCTCAGTGTGTCACGTCAGCAACGTCCTCGGCACGGTCAATCCCGTGAAGGAAATAATCGCTGAGGCACACCAGAGTGGTATACCTGTGCTTATAGACGGGGCCCAGGCTTCGCCTCACATGAAAATAGACGTGCGTGACCTTGACGCTGACTTTTATACATTCTCCTCCCACAAGATGTATGGCCCCACCGGCGTTGGAGTCCTTTACGGGAAGGAATCCCTTCTCAAGCGTATGCCTCCTTATCAGGGTGGAGGCGAGATGATTAAACATGTGAGCTTCGAGAACACAACCTTTGCTGATCTTCCTTTCAAGTTTGAGGCAGGCACGCCCGACTTCGTTGGTATTGCCGCTTTCTCAAAGGCTCTCGACTACATTGAGCAAGTGGGGCTGGATAATATTCACGAGCATGAGCAGGAGCTCCTCGATTATGCAACCGAACGCATGATGGAGATTCCCGGAATGCGAATCTTCGGAACCGCCCCCGGCAAGAGCGCGGTGATTTCCTTCCTCATCGGTAATGCTCACCACTATGATACCGGCATGCTTCTCGACAAGCTTGGCGTGGCAGTGCGCACCGGTCACCATTGCGCTCAGCCCCTGATGACCGCCCTTGGTATCGAGGGCACGGTAAGAGCTTCTTTTGCAATGTATAATACCCGGGAAGAAGTTGACCGCTTCATCGAGGCCCTT
>JAAVGQ010000106.1 GCA_014800105.1 Bacteroidales bacterium
GGTTGTGGCAGCTATCCGCCACGTCACCACCGGTACCTACAAAGCACTCATGGACATCTACGCAGCAATGCCATTCAGCGAGAAGCTCGCTCCCGTTAAGGAACGTCTTGCTAAGCTCGTTGAGAAGTACCAGGCTTCAATCGACGCTGTACAGGCTGTAAACAACCCCGCTTATACGGACTTCATGGCCCGTCGCCTCGTTGAGATGGCAGGTAACATCGTTATGGCTTACCTCCTTGCAACTGATGCTACCCGCTATGAAAGCGAGTCGATGGCTAAGAGCGCACTCGTTTACACTAACATGGCCGAGGCTGAAGTTAACAAGCACAGCTCATTTATCGCTGACTTCAAGCCCGAAGAGCTCAACGCTTACGTTCAGGCTTAAGACCGAAAATAACGAAATATCCCAAGCGGATGGGTTTCCCCTTTACCGGGTGACACCCATCCGCTTTCATTTTCCCTCAACGTAAACATTAATGTGGTTACAAAGAGAATCAAAAAATATTTTCCTGTAACAAATAATTTGATAGCTGTAATTTATTAATGAGAATTCTTTCGATTTTTTTTTGATTATTCCAGTAATAAAGTTGCATTAGTGATAAAAAAATATTATTTTTGCAATATAAAGTAGATGATTATCGGCTTAGACCGAGTCAAAGATAACCGAACCCGTTAGCATCCCGTTGAACTGCTGGCGGGTCACTTTTTAGAAATGAACCAACAACCACGTTCGATAGACGAACACATAAAATATCTAGAGCAACGAGGAATGACGTTTCTTGACAAGGAAGCGGCCGTTGCTTTATTTTCTCGTGTGAACTATTCAAGGCTAAAATATTACTGGACAGACTTAATAGATAAAAATTCAGCCAATGATTTTAAAAATGGCGTGAGTTTCTCAACTATAATCGAAAGGTATGTTTTTGATCACAATCTCAGGGTAATTCTTTTTGATGCGATAGATACGATTGAGGTTGCATTCAGAGCCAAAATAATCAACCATATGTCGAAGACTGCAGAGAACGGTTTATGGTATCTTGATTCCTCGTTATTTGAGGATGCACAACGCCATCAAACCTTTGTTCTTGAATTAAAATATGAATTTGCACGAAGTACAGAACCGTTTGCCAAGAAATATATTTCAGAACATCATGAGTGGGATTCTAAATCTTTATGCGGGAATAATCCTGAAGCATGGTTGATTATCGAAGCTGCGACTTTCGGAATGCTTTCAAAAATGTACAAGAATCTAAAGAGCCAGTTACCACAACGAGCATCCATAGCTAATGACTTCGGACTGTTTTCATCAAAAGACTTTTCCAACTGGATTGAAGTGATATCACTTATGCGTAATATAGTCGCTCACCATTCAAGGTTGTGGAATAGAAGCCTTGGTAAAAAGATCATTGACCCGAAAGGAAAACGGTTCACCTGGCTTAACAGAGAACTCTCAGATATACAAAAGAAGAAGCCATACTCTGTGATTTGCGCTATCGCATATCTTTGCAAAGCTGTGTATCCAGAGCAAGGATTTACCAAGTCAATAAAGCAACTTTGCTCGATACATCCAGAGATTCCACTTGAAAGATATGGATTCCCGGTAGGATGGGAGCAAGAACCATTGTGGAGATAATTAGTATTCTGTAAATTAGGATTCTTTACATTTGTAGCGGAGTTGCCAGAAGGCGACGGCTGAGGCTGCTGCAACGTTCAGCGAGTCGACACCGTGGGCCATGGGAATGCGAGCTACAAAGTCACACTCTTCTATCACACTCTTACTCAGACCATCCCCTTCGGTACCAAGAACAATCGCCAGTCGCTCGGTTGCATCCAAAATGGGATCATCAATAGATACCGAATCGTCACTCAATGCCATTGCCACTGTCTTGAATCCATACTCAGCGAGCGAACTGAGCGGTGCTTCTATCCACGTCCAGGGAACCTGGAATATAGTCCCCATAGATACTCTGACAGCACGACGGTTCAACGGGTCACAGGTCGTGGGTGTTAACAGAATAGCATCAATGCCCAACGCGGCTGCCGAGCGAAATATCGCGCCGATATTGGTGGTATCAACCACGCTGTCAATTACCGCAACACGGTGTGCATCCTTGCATAGCGTGGCCGGAGAGGGCAACTCTCGCCGACGCATTGCGCAAAGTACACCGCGGGTCAAAGTATAGCCGGTGAGCTTTGCGAGCAACTCGCGGGAACCCGTATAAACGGTCAACTCAGGGAATCGCTCGATGACAAAGGCTGCGTCACCCGTTATGTGGCGTTCCTCGCATAGCATTGATACAGGCTCATACCCGGCATTAATTGCAACCTTTATTACCTTAGGGCTCTCGGCAATAAAAAGGCCATCCTCAGGATGCAGGCGGTTACGTAACTGAGCTTCGGTTAAAGAGAAGTATGGCTCAAGGCCGGGAAAATTTATGCTATCTATATAATGAACTGCCATGGGTATAAAAGCGTTTTATTTGCGTACATCAGTATGCAAAATTAGGTTAAAATTAGCAAATCCAAGGGTTTTTATAGGATAAAAATTTTACAGTTGACTTGCAAAGCGATAATTTTGTATTGATTTACCAAAATTTAAATCGACTCTGAGAATGATACCAGAACAATATATAGATATAGCACCATACGAAGATTACCTGTTCAGTGAAAAAATGAACGCCCTCGTCAAGGAACCGGGCTTTGAACATGCCGTGCGCTATGTGATGCCTGACGTGGACTACCTTGCTTTCACTCAGGAATTACTCAAGGTTACTGACAAGGATAATTTCCAGGCCACCGTTATGGTCCCATTCCTTGAAATGCTGGCAATGAAGACAACCGGGGGAGTTACCGGTCATGGCTTCGATAAGCTCGACAAGAACGGTAACTTTACTTTCATCAGCAACCATCGCGATATAGTGCTTGACGCCTCATTCTTGAACTTGTGTCTCGTGAGAGCCTCACACCCCACGTGTGAAGTAGCCCTCGGTAACAACCTCCTTATTTTCAGCTGGATTGAAGATCTCGTACGCCTTAATAAGAGCTTCATCGTTAAGCGCAATCTCCGGCTCACGCAGGCTCTTGAGGCTGCAAAACAGCTCTCAGGCTACATGCACTACTGCATCAACGAGAAGCATGTTTCCACATGGATAGCCCAGCGTGAAGGTCGTGCCAAGGATTCTAACGACGTTACCCAGGAGAGTCTTATCAAGATGCTGACCCTTGGTGGCGGCGGCACACCCGTTGAAAATCTTAAGAGCCTGAATATTACACCGGTTTCAATCTCTTATGAGTATGATCCCTGCGACTACCTCAAGGCTACCGAATACCTGATGAAGCATCGTGACCCAGACTTCCACAAGAGCGAGCGCGATGACCTCCTGAGCATGGAGACCGGTATTCTTGGCTACAAGGGTCGCGTGGTATTCGCTGTTAACGGCACAATCAATGCTATTCTTGATGCCTGCAATCCTGACTGTGAACGCCAGGAAGCCATCCACACTGCCGCAATAGGCATTGACCGCTGCATTCACGGCTCTTACCACATCTTCCCCGGCAACTATATCGCTTACGACAAGATTGAGAATACCAATCGTTTTGCTGACTACTATACCGCTGAAGATATTGAAAAATTCGAGACTTACATCAACGGTCAGCTCGATAAGGTAGAAATAAAAGACGTTACGCCCGAGGAACGCGAATTTATGCGAAACATGATTTACAACATGTATGNCAATCCCCTGCGTAATAAACTTCAAGTGGANGCCTGATGAGATTCAGTTTCATAGTAGCCGCGCTGGCATTAGTCGTTGCCTTGTTGCTTGACTGGTACATTTATACCCGTCTCAAGAAACGTGTGCCAGGCGGTAAAGGCTTGCGTAAAGGCTATATTACGCTGGCGGCCGTGAGCTACCTGATTCTAATAGTGGGCATAGCTCTTCCACGTGCATCAGCATCCAACGGCTTTCTCGTAGCTGACATGTGGTTGCTCTACGCGTTCGTGACCACTCTCATTGCCCGCCTCTCATTCTGTGTACTTGACTGGATTTCTTTAATCCCGCGCCACTTCAAGCTCGGATTGGGAAAAATCCTCACCCGCGTAGGCGTTGTGGTAGCAATAGGCGTACTTGGCATTACGTGGTGGGGTGCATTGATTAACCGTAACCGCATCAGCGTTACCCGTTTCGATATCCCGTCAAACAACTGGCCCGAAGAATTCAACAACTTCACTATTGCTCAGATCAGCGACCTGCATGTAGGAACATGGGGTAATGATACTACCTTTCTAAGCCATTTTGTGGACCGCATCAATGCGCTGAAGCCTGATATGATTGTCTTCACCGGCGATATTGTCAACCGCGAGTCGGCTGAATTTGAACCTATGGTTTCAACATTTGCACGCCTTAAAGCTCCCTACGGCGTATATGCCGTTATGGGGAATCATGACTACGGCGATTACAAATATTGGGAAAACGAAGCCGAGCATAAGGCTGACCCCATAAAACTTCATGAGCTCTATGCCCGCACGGGTCACAAGCTTCTTCTCAATGAAACTGAATGGATTAAGAAAGGTAATGATTCAATAGCGCTTATAGGTGTCGAGAACATCGGTGATCCTCCTTTCCACACTTACGGCGACCTGAATCTCGCCTATCCCACCCTCAGCGATTCACATCCCAAAATTCTGCTCTCACATAATCCCGCTCACTGGGTTAACGACATAAAAGACAACAAGTCAGCAGCTATTGACCTTACCCTTGCAGGTCACACCCATGCCATGCAGATGCAGATTGGCCACTTCACGCCCGCCACGCTGCGCTATCCCACCGCATGGGGACTCTTCGAGGATTCACTCGGCCATTTCCTGTTCGTTAACCGCGGTGCAGGCACCGTGGGAATGCCCATGCGCATTGGTGCTACACCTGAGATTACCCTTCTCACCCTCAAAAAGTGAGCAGCCCAATTACGCAAAATGAACATACACTCAGTTATAGCGTCACGGCTCAATATCCACGTCAAAAACGTTTCAGCCACCATTAAGCTTCTTGAAGATGGAGCTACAATCCCGTTCATAAGCCGCTACCGAAAAGAAGTGACAGGCAATCTTGACGAGGTTGCAATATTTTCGATTCAGAAAATCCTCAAGGAGCTTACCGATCTTGAACAGCGCAAGGTTACTGTTCTTGCTGCTATTGAAAATGCAGGAAAACTTACTCCCGAACTTCAGGAAAGAATCGATAAAATAGAATCGTCGACTGAGCTTGAGGATATCTACCTGCCCTACAAGCCCAAGAGACGTACCAGGGCCCAGATGGCTCGCGAACTCGGTCTCGAACCGCTGGCGCGCATGATTATGAGTTCCGGCTGTAACAATGTGAATAACTGTGCCTCCCGTTTTGTCAAAGGTGATGTTAAGACTTTGGAGCAAGCTCTTGAAGGAGCCGCTGATATTATAGCGGAATGGGCGTCGGAGAACGAGCGCGTGCGCAACCGCATCCGCTCCCTGTTCAACCGCAAGGCTGTCATCAAAACCGGCATTGTCAAGGGCAAAGAGGAAGATACAAAATACACTGACTACCACAATTACACAGGCGAACTGAGGAGATGCCCCTCTCACCGGTTCCTCGCAATGAAACGGGCTGAGAATGAAGGTATCATCCGCGTCAGTATTGATATTGACAGCAAGGAAGCGGTCGAAACGGTTCAACAGTCATTCGGGCGCAATGTGTCACCTGCCGCAAGAAATTTTGTTGACAGCGCCTCAGCTGACGCTTACTCTCGTCTCCTGAAACCGTCAATCGAAAACGAAACGACAGCATCAGCCAAAAAGAAGGCTGATACTGAAGCAATAACGGTATTTAGCGAGAATCTCAGGGCTCTTCTCATGGGCCCACCGCTCGTTGGCAAGGGGGTAATGGGTATTGATCCCGGCTATCGCACCGGTTGCAAGGTAGTTTGCCTCGATGCTCAGGGACATCTGCTTGAACACAGCGTAATCTATCCCACTCCACCTCGCAGTGATGTGGCTTCGGCCGCCACCATCGTAAAGAAACTGGTTAAGAAATATGGTATCGGAGCAATCGCTGTGGGTAACGGAACAGCATCCCGCGAAACGGAACAATTCCTGTCATCAATCGAGTGGGAAAAGATTCAGGTGCCCGAGGTACATGTAGTCAATGAAGCCGGGGCCTCAGTCTACTCGGCATCAGAGGGTGCCCGCAAGGAGTTCCCTGAATATGACGTTACCGTGAGAGGTGCCGTATCAATTGGTCGCCGACTCATCGACCCAATGGCTGAGTTGGTTAAGATTGACCCGAAATCAATAGGCGTGGGGCAATATCAGCATGACGTTGACCAGACGGAGTTGAGGGATTCCTTGCAACACACAGTCGAGACATGCGTTAACAGCGTTGGTATCAATCTTAACAGTGCGTCTCCTCAACTGCTCGCTTACGTCTCTGGCATCGGGCCAAAATTGGCTGAAAGTATCGTTGAATACCGCACATCCAACGGGCCATTCTCCACTCGCGCCGAATTGCTAAAAGTCCCCCGTCTCGGACCCAAGGTTTACACTCAGGCTGCCGGGTTCCTCAGGATTCCCGGCGCAGCTAATCCCCTTGACAATACGGCCGTTCATCCTGAACGCTACTCTCTCGTAAAGCAGATGGCAAAAGATGCCGGCTGTAGCGTTGACAAGTTGATAGCATCGCCTGAACTACGCAAGTCAATAAACCTTCAGCACTATGTGAATGACGAGGTAGGAATCCCCACGCTCACTGATATCATGGCTGAACTTGAGAAACCCGGTCGTGATCCGCGAGTGGGGGTGAGCAATGTGAAATTTGACTAAACAATCCCTGATATAAAAGACCTCATTCCCGGCATGGAACTGCCCGGCGTAGTCAACAATATCACCGCATTCGGTGCCTTTGTTGACCTGGGTATTCACCACAGCGGTCTCATCCACATCTCGCACATGAGCGACCGTTTCATCAGCCACCCCTCTGAGATTGTAAAACTCGGACAGCATGTAACCGTCGAGGTACTTGACGTTGACTTGACTCGCCAACGCATCTCGCTATCTCTAAAGAAATGAACTAACCGCGATGAACAGTGCAATAATATCTCTCGGCAGCAACTCCCCTTATAAGGAAACAATTTTACGCCATGCTATGGAGCAAATTGCCCCGATGGTGGTAAACTCTACGACACAATATGTGGATAAGGACCAGCCTTACAGCAATCCTTATCTCAACATCGTGGCAAGACTTGAAACGACACTCGACTACGACTCACTGAACAAGCTCTTTAAAGAGCTTGAAGTAAAAATGGGTCGTCAAAAGGGCTCCCGTAACGACGACCCCGTAGCACTGGACATTGACATTGTCATTTTCAATGATGAGGTTATGAGACCACGCGACCTCAACAGCTCCTATTTCAAAATGGGGCTCGAAATGCTACAGTAAAACGTCAATGTAAAATCAGCTCTAGACCGTAGTTTCCACCAAGATCTCTCGCCGGCATGCCTGCCTCAGTCAATTCCCTCAGGTATCGCCTTCTGCGGCGCCCATTTATATCGCTTCCCAGCAAGATTGTATCGCCCGGCATTCTCTCAGCTAATCCGACAATATCACCCTTGAATCCCGAGCCGACCAGTAAATAATCTGTTTCCGCGCTTAGCGAGTCTATCTCATTATCGTTCACAACAAGTATAGAATAGTCACCCGCTTTCAGCAAACCGTTTTTTACGGTACCACCATTAAGCAACCTGACAGAATCAATACCTCTCAGTTCAAAAAATTTCCTGTAATAATTTCTCAACTCATCCTCCATTCCTGTCCTTTCGACTATTGGGGCGGTCGTGAACGCAAAGGCTTCCCGCCCATGTGTATAAACGATAGTTGAAGCTCGTGAGGTTCTCGCTATGAACAGTTTATCTTCCACAGTTTTAGTTACCTGGTAATAAGGAATCAACAGTATCACAACAATCGGTGCTAAAATCGAAAGCATTTTCCTGTTGTATATTCCCCATGCTAAAACAGCAAGAGCCGCATATCCTACAGCAACCTGTAGTCCGGAAATATATACTCCGTCAATCACATGCAACGGAAATCCATCTACTGCAGCAACAGTACGGTCTATAAAATTACACAGGGTATCCTCGATTACTGTCAATATTCCCCATTCAATTCCCACAGCATGAAGGGCGATTATCAACAACCCCAATCCCAAAACAGGTGGCAATAAAATATTACAAGGAATATTAGACAACAGAAAATATAGCGGTACTTTATGAAACCAATAGACTGACAGCAAAGTGCTTCCCACAGTTGCTGACAATGTGAAAATCAGGTAAAACCAAATCCACCTTAAAAGCTTACCACCTATACCGCGCCACGGTTTTTTAAAATTTACACCGACTATAACCGGCAGGCAAATTAATGATGCCGTAGCTATAAACGTGAGCTGAAATCCTGCCGAGAATAGACTGCGAGGAGATAAAACAAGTATCAGCAAAGCTGCAAAACACAGGGCGTTAAGACTCGAATGGCGATGCCCCGAATATCTTGCCAGAATTATCAACGNGAACATCAGCACAGCTCTTATCACCGATGGTGACGATCCTGTCATTACAGCGTAAAGCCACAACGCAATGATCAAGAGCAACCAGCGAAAGCGGTGATAACCCAACACTGAAAGTGGATAAAGCAACCATGCTCCTATCAGCACAAGCACCGCAATATGCATGCCACTGAGCGCTAAGACGTGTGCTACACCTGCGCCTGAGTACCGTTCACGGCTGCCGTCAACAAGCATGCTGTCATCGCCCACGAGCAAGGTTGCCAACAATCCTTGAGCCTGAGGTGATAACGAAGTGCAGGCAATCACATCAACGATAGATTCCCGTAGTCTCAGCAATCTGTATTTTAACGACTTGTTCTTGCCAATAATTTCTATGTGGCTACCGTTGACAAGGGCCGTGCAACCCACATGGTTCAGAAAGAAAAATCTCTCGAGCGTTTCCTGCTCGCTTACGTCCTTTCTAATCTCGGGAGCCTGAAACGTTGTATTAAATCTAATGACATCGCCCACTCTCAGCCCATAATCAGGATTGGTAACAGTGACATAGGCAGTCCCTTCAAGATTACCGTCCAAACTAAGTAGAAGCCTGAAACTATGCTCCGACTCGCTCACCCGCTCTATGGTGCCGATCACATCGCTCTTCTCTCCTAAAGACACATTGCAGCTGTTGATATAGTCATCTACAGCCATAGCTGCACACCCGGCAAGAGTTCCACCTGCAACCGAAATTAGAAGATNNCTCTTGCNCCGAATAGCAAGATATGAGCACAGTAATACAACGCAAGCAATTGTTACCCAAAATACTACTCCGGATTGCACTGCGAGCACCAAGCCGATAATCACGGAAAAGATTACCGGCAACAACGGCGCGCGATTAATGAGTATCTGTACCAGGGATCCTCGTCTCACGGTTTATTCATTCCAGATGCGCCAAGCTTCAATAGCTTGCAAATGCAGCATCTCCAGACCATTTTTCACAGTAGCGCCATGCTCAGCCGAGCGTTTCA
>JAAVGQ010000041.1 GCA_014800105.1 Bacteroidales bacterium
ACCGAGCCTCAAGAGCGCGAAGATATTGGAGACTACATGGAGGAGACAATCGAGCATGCCACAACACCTGCTCAAACACCCGTAAATTCATCACCCGCACAAAAGAGCGAACCTGAGACCCGACAAATTGAAAAGACTCCCGTTCAACAAGTTGAAGAAGTTAAACACGCCATTGAGGAATTCAAGTCAAACATACTTTTAGAAGAATCCTCAACCGTGGAGCCATCATTCTACACGCCGGTTTCAAAACCGGGAGTGGTTACGGATGAAGTAGTGTTCATGAACGAGACTACAGTTGACACTATTGCACAGGATAAAGCACCCACAATTGCTCAAGAATACCCCCAGGAAGCTCCTCGTAGAGAATCAATTCCTGTTCAACACGAAACCGTTTCATCAAATCAACGCGAAACTTCAGCGCCCACAGCTCGAGAGGTTGAAAGACGCTTCATTGATGATGCACCCATATACAAACCTCGCTTGCAGAACGATGATGACTCATCGTGGATCTCTACGACATCAGATATTACCGCGTCACGCCGACCGGTCTCAAGCGTCTTTAACCTGAATGATAAATTCCGGTTCCGCCGTGAACTCTTCGGTAACAGCGATGCTCAATATGTTGAATGCCTTGATTTGCTGTCAGCTATGACTTCTATAGAAGAAGCTAAGGAATATCTCTATGACGACCTTCAATGGGATTCAGAGAATGAAGATGTCAAAGCGTTTGTAGAACTTTTAAGTAACTATTACCGCAGATAATCTCGAATAAACATGTCCGGGAAATTATATATAGTTCCTACACCTGTAGGCAATCTTGGCGATATGTCGCCAAGAGCAATCGAAACACTTCGCAACGTTTCATTGATTCTTGCTGAGGATACACGTACAAGCGGAATTCTTCTTAAACACTTTGACATAACTACTCCGCTCGCAAGTCATCATAAATATAATGAGCATTCTACCACCCGGCCCATCATTGAAAGACTTGAAAGCGGAGAGCAGATTGCTTTGATTTCAGACGCGGGAACCCCCGGCATCTCTGACCCCGGTTTCTTACTTTCCCGTGAATGTAGGCGAGCTGGTATTGAGATTGAAACGCTCCCTGGTCCCACGGCATTTGTACCCGCCCTGGTGAACTCTGGATTACCATGCGATAAATTTGTCTTCGAGGGATTTTTACCACAAAAAAAGGGTAGGGCAACGCGTCTGACATTACTGGCTTCAGACCCTCGTACATTCGTCATCTACGAATCACCCTTGCGTTTAGTGAAGACTCTTCAGCAACTCGCTGAATATTGTGGAGAGACACGTGAGGCATCCGTATCACGCGAGATTTCAAAATTACACAATGAGACCAAGAACGGAACACTCAAGGAACTGGTGGAACACTTTACAGTGAACCATCCGAGGGGCGAAATCGTTTTAATTGTAGCAGGTTGTCCTGAAACAAATAGTAACAAGATACATAAAAACAAATACAAGGATAATGCTGACGATGATGAATGACTCATACATTCAGCTTTCATAATTCCACTGAATCAAATTCTATTGTTTTACTCATATTTTCTTTATAATGAAAAGGATATTATTTATACCGCTTGCAACAGCCATCTTGCTTTCATCATGTGGAAATAAGAAAAAGCTTGAAGAGACTCAAGTTACGCTTGACATGACACGTGTTGAACTAGCTCAGGCCGTAGCCGATCAGGACAGTCTTCTTTCCTTGATGAATGATATACAGGCAGGTGTTTCTCAAATCAAAGAACTGGAAAACATCCTTGCATCTAATACATCTATTAGCTCTGAGACTCCTGACCGCCGCCAGCAAATCAAGGATGATATTGCATCAATTCAGAGAGAATTGCAGGCTCGCCGTGACCGCCTGGATGCCTTAGAGAAAAAACTCAAATCTTCAAACAGCCAGAATGCAACACTGAAAAAATCGATAGAGACACTGCGTGCTCAAATTACTGAACAGGATAATACGATTAACTCGCTCCGCTCTTCATTAGCCAAAGCTAACACTCACATCGAGACACTCACACGCGACATCGACTCTCTTACCTCAACTGTTGCGATTGTCAATCAGGCCAAGGAGGAAGTAGAAAACCAGAATACAAACCTCACCAATGAACTTGCAGAGTGCTACTATGCTATGGGCAACAAGAAGGAACTTAAGGAGCATAATCTCATTGAGACTGGATTCCTGCGCAAAACGAAGGTAATGCCCGAGGATTTTGAAACTTCTTTCTTCACTAAAGCTGACAAGCGCACCCTGTCACTTTTACCTCTCCATTCAAAGAAAGCTAAAGTGCTTACCAATCAGCCTTCCGACTCTTACAGCATCGAAACTGATGAAAATGGAATGAAAAGCCTTAAGATAACTAATCAAGAACGTTTCTGGGAAATATCTAACTTCTTGATTATTCAGATAGATTGATTCTATAAGAATTTATTCTCCTCTCTTTCCATTCAAATCTCTCTAATAACAGGATTTTTAACGATGAGTTTTAGCTTTTAATACGCTAAAACTCATCATTCTTTTAGTCATTATTCTTTTTTAAATATAGGGTAGGGAAATAGTCGACAAAATTCTTTGAGAGTTTCAATTTACTTTTTAACTTTGTCTTTTGTAATGTGTACCCCTATTATAGGCTAAATACGGGTATTGCAGAATACTCTCTATTATCAGGAAAACTTTTAAAAATTTATAATAGACCGATCATGGCAGAAAAAAAAGAAAAATTGTTTGATCAGTTCCCCGAGGTTTCTACTCAGGAATGGCGCGCGAAAGTTGACGCTGACCTGAAGGGAGTTCCCTTTGAGAAGAAACTTGTGTGGAGAACTAATGAAGGTTTCAATGTTCAACCGATGTATCGTGCTGAAGACATCGCTGACCTTAAGACTACAGAATCACTTCCCGGAGAATATCCCTACCTCCGCGGAATTAAAGACAATAACGATTGGCTCACCCGTCAGGACGTAATTGCTGATACCCCGGCTGAGGCTAATGCAATTGCTCTTGATATTCTTACTAAAGGCGTAACTTCTTTAGGTTTCAAGGTTTCTGATCCCAGCGTTGAAACAATCACAACACTTCTTAATGGCATTGATGTTGCCAACGTTGAAATCAATTTCGACTGTTGCCAGGGTAAAGTTGTAGCTCTCACTGAGGCTCTCGTTGAATATCTTATTAATAATGAGCTCGCTCAGGCTTTCAAGGGTTCAATCAACTTCAATCCCCTTAAGCGTTCATTCAAGCACGGTACTNCCGTGCCGGCTGACATTGTCGAGAAGGCAAAGCACCTCATCGAGGTTGTTGCTCCTGTTCCTCAGCTTCGTATTCTGNCTATTAATTCTGACGAATTTAATGCTGCCGGTTCATATATTTTCCAGGAGTTAGGATTCGCTCTTGCTTGGGGTGCACAATGGCTCACATCTCTCACTGATNCAGGACTCACCGTTGACCAGGTTGCCAAGCGCATCAAGTTCAATATGGGCATTTCATCTANCTACTTCATGGAACTCGCCAAGTTCCGTGCCGGCCGTATGCTCTGGGCTCANATTGTTAAGCAGTACAAGCCTGAATGTGACTGCGCTTGCAAGATGCATGTTCACGCAAGCACTTCACGCTTCAACCAGACTATCTATGATGCTCATGTAAATCTCCTCCGTTCTCAGACTGAATCAATGTCAGCNGCNCTTGCNGGTGTAGATTCAATCACAACTCTTCCGTTTGATCTTCCCTATAAGACTCCCGACGCATTTTCAGAACGCATCGCCCGAAACCAGCAGTTCCTTCTCAAGGAAGAAAGCCACCTCGACAAGGTTGTAGACCCTGCCGGTGGTTCTTACTATATTGAAACTCTTACTGTATCAATCGCCAACGAAGCTTGGAAACTTTTCCTCGAAGTTGAGGAAAACGGTGGTTTCTTCAAGGCTGTCAACGAGGGCGAAGTGCAGAAGGCTATCAATGAATCAGGAGTTAAACGTCACGCTGACATGGCTCGCCGCAAAGAAATTCTTCTCGGCACCAACCAGTATCCTAATTTCAACGAAAAAGCTCTTGACAAGATTGAAAAGTGGGAGGGTGCTTGTGGATGTGGTTGCGCTAACAGCCCCGAAGCTAATCCTGAACACGCTCTCTCAACCAAGCGTCAGGCAAGTGATTTCGAAGANCTTCGCCTCACTACTGAAAGAGCAGCTAACCGTCCCAAGGTATTCATGCTCACCATCGGTAACCTTGCAATGAGACTCGCTCGCGCTCAATTCTCAGCCAACTTCTTTGGTTGTGCCGGATACGAAATCATTGACAACATCGGTTTTGAAACTGTTGAAGCCGGTGTGAAAGCTGCTCAGGAAGCTAATGCCGATGTTATCGTTCTTTGCTCAAGCGACGAAGAATATGCTGAATTAGCCCCCGAGGCATTCAAACTTATTGATGGCAAAGCTGAATTTGTTGTTGCAGGCGCTCCCGCNTGCACTGACGACCTGAAAGCTATCGGTATCAATAACTTTATTAACGTTCGTAGCAACGTGCTTGAAACCCTTCAGGCATTTAACGCAAAACTTCTTAAATAAACTACAGCATGAAACCTGATTTCAAATCAATCAATATAACCGCCGATGCNTTTAACGGCCCCAAGGGTGCTGTAGCTAAAGGCGAAGAATGGCTCACACCCGAGCTCATCCCGGTTAAACCGGTTTACACCAAGGACGACCTTGAAGGAATGGAACACCTCAATTATGTTGCCGGTATTCCTCCGTTCCTGCGTGGCCCTTACAGCGGCATGTATGCAATGAGACCTTGGACAATACGTCAGTATGCCGGTTTCTCAACTGCTGCTGAATCAAATGCTTTCTATCGTCGCAACCTCGCTTCAGGCCAGAAGGGTCTTTCCGTTGCATTTGACCTGGCTACACACCGTGGCTATGATGCCGATCACGAACGTGTTGTCGGTGACGTCGGTAAAGCCGGTGTATCAATCTGTACACTTGATGACATGAAAGTGCTGTTTGACGGTATACCATTGAACAAAATGTCAGTTTCAATGACCATGAACGGTGCAGTTCTTCCCGTTCTCGCATTCTACATCAATGCCGGTCTTGAGCAGGGAGCCAAACTTGAAGAAATGGCAGGTACCATCCAGAATGATATCCTCAAGGAATTCATGGTGCGTAACACCTACATCTATCCCCCTGAATTCTCAATGCGCATCATTGCTGACATCTTTGAGTACACCTCACAGAACATGCCCAAGTTCAACTCAATCTCAATCTCAGGCTACCACATGCAGGAAGCTGGCGCAACCTGTGATATCGAGCTCGCTTACACTCTCGCTGACGGTCTCGAATACCTCCGTGCCGGTGTAAATGCAGGAATGGATATTGACGCATTCGCACCGCGTCTTTCATTCTTCTGGGCTATCGGCATGAACTTCTTCATGGAAATTGCCAAGATGAGAGCAGCACGTATGCTCTGGGCTAAGATTGTAAAGCAGTTCAACCCCAAGAACCCCAAATCACTCGCACTTCGCACTCACTCACAAACTTCAGGTTGGTCGCTTACTGAGCAGGATCCCTTCAACAACGTGGGTCGCACATGTATCGAGGCAATGGGCGCAGCTCTGGGTCACACTCAGTCTCTCCACACCA
>JAAVGQ010000042.1 GCA_014800105.1 Bacteroidales bacterium
GGACGCCGATACATCCTACGTTCTTCTTTTGTAAGTTCTCTATCCATTTTATCAGTGATTTAATTTCGTTGTCGATTTTGACATTTATAATATCAAAATGCGTGCCAAAAAATTAAACAACAGAATATCAATTGATTAAATGGATAAGAGGGTGTCCGTATCCGTACACCTGTCCGCAAACTTACCCTCCTCCTGTCCGCATAAATAAGATAATTCGTTTAATTTTAGAACTTTTAGTTAACTTTGCTAAGCAACAATTATTAAATCGGTCATAAAAGCTATGTCAAAAAAGCAAATTGAATACGTGACTTGTGTCATTGGTGCCTTATCGCTGATGACAGGGAAATCATGTTCTTAAAAAAAACAAAAACTAAATCAAGCCGGAGTAATCAAGGATTATTTAGTATCAGCATACGATGTTCTCCATACCTTTAGCCTCGAATACGTGGCAGAGGATGTAATCGAATTAATGAAGAAGAAAGGGTATTCGCTATGTTAGTCTATCATTCATCTGACCAGTGTTTTAGAGAGCCCGATGTTGTGCATTCTCGTGATGCACTTGATTTTGGGAGAGGGTTTTATGTAACAAGGCTTAAGGAGCAAGCTGAAAAATATGCAAAGCGGTTCCTTCGAGCCGGCAATGATGCTTATCTGCACATTTTTGACTATACGCCTGACTCTGATATGCAAATCAAAATTTTTGACACCTATAATGAAGAATGGCTTGATTTTGTATGTAGCTGCCGTAATGGAAATGATGTTTACAAACACTATGACATTATTGAGGGCGGGGTCGCTAATGATAAAGTATTTCAGACGGTAGACCTATACATGGCTGGAATTTATAATAAGGAGCAAGCTCTACAGAATCTTATGTATGAGATGCCCAATAATCAGCTCTGTTTTATTACACAGGCTGCTATAGACAAGTGCCTGAAATTTATTGAGTTCACAAAATATAATCATGGATAAGGCTACTCGCATATTAAGGGATATGAAATATGCCCGTATTATTGAATTGATAGCTGATAAGCTACAGGTCACACTCGAAGATGCAATGAATATGCTTTACTCTTCGCCGTTGTTTGCGATCATTGATGATGGCACTGCCGACCTTATATGCCGTAGCGATAAATATCTGGCAGATGAGATTATACGTAACTATAGCTCAACGGTATAAATCTTTTACGCTGACTTGAGGGTGAGTACGTGTTCGAGGATGGCGACGGCTTCCTCTACGCGGGTTACGTAGTTGACCACGAAGCTGTTCTTGCCGTCCTTTTCGCGTATCACAACGCGACGGGGATTTTGTTGCAGATAGCTGATAAGCTTGCCAAACATGGGGCTGTTATAGTAAGCTTTGTTACTCTGGTCAACAAAGTAAAGGTACATGCGGCCTTGCTTGAGGTTGACCTTCTCTACGCCCAGCGTGCGCGCGAGACGGCGCAGGCGTGGAATGCGCATAAGCTCAGCGGTAACATCGGGAATGGGACCGAAACGGTCTATGAGCCGTTCGCCAAAGGCTTTAAGCGAGGTTTCTTTTTCGATATTGTCGAGTTCCTGATAGAGGGCTATACGCTCGCTCTCGCTGGGAACGTATGATGCGGGAAGAAGGAGTTCCATGTCACTCTCAATGGTGCAGTCGACAACATATTCATGTTCAAGGGGATCACCGTCAGTTACAGAGCCCTCGGCGGTGAGAACGTCGGCAAATTCTTCGTTGCGCAGTTCTGTAACAGCTTCTTTGAGGATACGCTGATAAGCCTCGTAGCCAAGGTCGGCGATGAAGCCGCTCTGCTCGGCTCCGAGGAGGTTACCTGCTCCTCGAATGTCAAGGTCCTGCATGGCGATGTGGATTCCACTGCCCAGGTCGCTGAAACTTTCGATTGCCTGCAGGCGGCGACGTGCAATGGGGGTGAGAGGATTGCCTGGAGGAATCATGAGATANCAGAACGCCTTGCGGTTAGAACGTCCCACGCGTCCCCTGAGCTGGTGGAGTGCACTCAGGCCGAAACAATGAGCGTTATTAACGATAATGGTGTTCACGTTGGGCATGTCAATACCGCTCTCGATTATTGTGGTTGCAAGAAGCACGTCATAGTCATGGTTGGCAAAGTCGATGATTGCCTGCTCGAGTTTCTCAGGGGGCATCTGGCCATGAGCTACGAGAGTGCGCGCATCGGGTACAACGCGTTTAACCATNGCNTCGAGNTNNTANAGNTGNTCGATGCGGTTGTTNATNANGAANACCTGNCCGTTGCGTGANANCTCGAAGTTNATNGCNTCNGATAGNATATCATCAGATAGNGTGTTGACGGAGGTGAGGATAGGGTAACGGTTGGCCGGCGGGGTGGTGATGGCTGACAGGTCGCGGGCACCCATCAGTGAGAACTGAAGTGTGCGCGGAATGGGGGTTGCGCTCATCGTGAGTGTATCGACGTTAACCTTAATCTGCTTGAGACGTTCCTTGACTGCCACGCCAAATTTCTGTTCCTCATCCACAACGAGGAGTCCGAGGTCCTTGAACTTGACATCCTTGCCGATGATGCGGTGTGTACCAATAAGAATATCTATTTTCCCCTCAGCAAGGCGCGAAATAATATCTTTAGCTTGCTTGGTGGTGCGTGCACGTGACAGGTATTCAACCGTCACGGGGAAATCCTTGAGGCGTTCCTTGAATGTATTGTAGTGCTGGTAAGCGAGCACGGTTGTGGGAACAAGGACTGCAACCTGCTTGCCGTCAGTAGCAGCCTTGAAAGCGGCACGTATGGCTACTTCCGTTTTACCGAATCCCACGTCACCGCAGACAAGGCGGTCCATGGGACGCGGAGATTCCATGTCAGCCTTTACGGCCTGTGTAGCCGTAAGCTGGTCAGGGGTGTCCTCGTATATGAAGGATGCTTCGAGTTCCTGCTGCATAAAACCGTCAGGCGAGAAGCTGTAGCCTTTCTCTTCCTTGCGTGCCGCGTAAAGGCGAATGAGGTCACGGGCGATGTCCTTAAGCTTGGCCTTGGTCTTTTCCTTGACGCGGTTCCAGGCACCGGAGCCAATCTTGTTGATGGTAGGTTCCACACCCTCTTTCCCACGATACTTGGAGAGCTTGTGAAGAGCGTGGATGGAAACAAATATTATATCGTTGTTCTTGTAGATGAGCTTGATCATTTCCTGCACGCGGCCGTTGACATCAGTGCGCACGAGTCCACCGAATTTACCGACACCGTGGTCAATGTGGACTATGTAGTCACCCGGCTCGATTGCCTGGAGTTCCTTAAGTGAAAGCGCGAGCTTGCCTGAGCGTGCGCGGTCGCTGCGCAGGCTATACTTGTGGAAACGGTCGAATATCTGGTGGTCAGTGAACACGCAGGTGCGGGAAACGTGGTCCACGTATCCTTCGTGAAGCGTGGCGATGACAGGAGTGAACTGAATGTTGTCACCGCGGTCAGCGAAGATTGCTTTCAGGCGGTCAATCTGCTTGTCGCTATCGCTGAGGATATAAAGCTTGTAACCGTCGCTGAGCAGCCCCTTGAATGAGTCGGCTATGAGGTCAAAGTTCTTGTGATAGATGCCCTGGGGCGAGCACTGCATGTCAACCGAGTCACCTTCCTGAGAGCCGGGATTGTTGCCGGCGTTGAAGTAGAGCTGGTGGAAGTCATCGAGCTTACGGGCAAATTCCTCAGGATCCACAACCTGCTGGAGCGCGTTGGAATCGCCATCCCCGGCGATCGTGGCATTGACTGAGAAATCCTCGGCAGCGATTGCCTTGATGCGCTCAATAGTGAAAGTTTTGTCACGCAAGGCTATCAGTGAGGTCTCAGGGATGAATTCAAGAAGAGAGGAGCCGCGAGAGGATGCGCTGCCGGTGATGTCGGCTGCTATAGAAACGTTGTCAACCTTGCCGTCACTCAGCTGGGTCTCGACGTTGAACGTGCGTATGGAGTCAATCTCGTCACCGAAGAAGTCAACACGGAATGGGCACTCGTAAGAGTAACCGAAAATATCCATGATGGAGCCGCGTACTGAAAATTGCCCCGGCTCGTAGACGTAATCCACTTCCTGGAACCCGTTCTCACGCAGCCAGTGTTGTAATTTCACGGCATCGACTGTACTGCCGGCTTTCAGCTCCATGGTGTGCTCTTTGAGCGCGGCACGCGAAGCAACCTGCTCAGCAAGCGCGTCAGGATAGGTCACGACAAATTTTACCTTGGGGTCATTCCAGCGGCTGAGTGCCTCGGTGCGCAGGATTTGTGAAGGAGGGTCAACCTGGCCATATTTAATGGAACGTTTGTAGGCCGACGGGAACATGAGCACGGAGTTCTCGTCAAGGATGCGAGAGAGGTCGTGATAGAGATAGCCTGCATCATCAAGCGAGTCTCCCACTACGAGGATAGGTTCGTGGCGCTTGATGCCGCTGAGGAAAGTGGCGGCTGAGGAGCCCGCAAGGCTATAGAATGTTACCGGATTTTTCCTGCGACGGTCGAGGGCACGATTTATGGCCTGACAACGTGCGTCATCAAAAAACAGTTTCTGAATATCTTTGAGTTCCGGTTTCATAGTAGCGAGCAATTTTTAAGAACTTGGTTATATCGATAAAAAAAGAAGGAGTAACGTAAACCGAAGTTTAACTATTACTCCTTCTCCTCTCTCTCCTGCGGTGCGGACGGGACTCGAACCCGCGACCCCCGGCGTGACAGGCCGATATTCTAACCAGCTGAACTACCGCACCATTTGAGGTTTGTTTTGCATTGACTTCCTTGTCGTTTGCGTTGCAAAGGTAGGGCATATTTTTAAACTGTGCAAGCTTTTCAAGGAAAAATTTTCAAGTATTTTCAAGGCGCTTTTGTAAAAAGCTTAAAATCAACTCGGTGTAATATGAAAAAATTGCACTGCAAGTGCATTTTATTTCTTGCCATCCCCGGCAAGAATAATATCGAGGGGCAACCGGGTGAACCAAATGTTGTAGCTGTAGTGATTATTCGAGCTCTCTTCAGTCAAAATTCCTATGCTTCCGTCAGGGAGAACGGTCATTGATGAGTAAGCACTGGGCACGGTTACGACAGTTTTTTTGACGGGCCATGTTTTTCCGTTATCCTCGCTCACGTATATTGCCACATTGTTGCGACCTTTGGGATCGCCAGGGAGTGATTGCAGCAGGAGGTCCTTGCCGTCGTGGGTATATCTTATAATGTCGCCGTTGCAGCGGGGGTCAGGCAGCCCTTCCACCGGGATGGGGTCACTCCAGGTCTCACCGTTGTCAATCGAACAAGAGAATTTNCTTAGCTGGCCGTGGCGATTGCGTATACTCATAATGAGTGAACCATCAGCCAGCTGTACTATTTTGCTCTCGTCNCCATCAAGAGATGCCGGTGTTTTTGATACGTTCCATGTTTTACCGGAATCGTCAGAATAGATTGCGAAGACTTTGAANTTGGGGTTATCTTTTTCTCTTGCAACGAGGGCAAAGATTATGCGGCCGTTTGCAAGCTGAGTGGCACGCCCCGAGGTTGCGAAAGCTCCTACGCACTTGATGGGTTGCGGTGCACCAGGGTCGTTAGTGATTATCTGCGAGCTGATGTCNGTGTAATCGCTCCATGTGGCGCCGTTGTCAGAGCTACGTGCCACGCAGATGTGGGCCGGTCCCTCATACCACAGGCCGGTTCCGTGGGTGAAGATAGCCAGGAGGTCACCCGTAGTCTCGTCAAGCACGATGGCAGCGTCACCACAGCCTCCATTGTCGTCATGTTGTGAGACGGTGACATAATCACTCCATGTCTTGCCACCGTCAGTGCTGCGTCGCGACACGACATCAATCTTGGCGGGAAGGTCACCGTTATGCTCGATGCGTTTGTCAGCAAGGGTTACAATTGAGCCGTCTTTAGCTGTGACAATGGCGGGGATGCGATAGAATCCTGACTCGTAATCACCGGGACAGTAGACAAGGGAACGTTCAATGCCGTGTCCCCATGACTCGGTGTGGACTTGCTGAGCGTGGCCGTTCAGTGTTGAGAATGTCGCCAGGATGATTAGTGAACAAAGAGTGTTGAAATTCATGGTGAAAAGGATTTAGTTAAATGGAGGGTTCGGGTCGCAGGGGGTATTTATTGCGGAGCATCTCAAAATTTTCAGGATGTTCACGAAGATTTAGGGTATCGACCGCAGGGTCATAACTCGCGAGAATGCTGTCGGCCGGCATAGTTTCCGGAGCATTCCCAGGCATCGGAATCGCAGGATTGAAAGGCAACCCGAAATGACAGGCAAGCGCTTTAGCCACCATTAGCGAGGCACGCTGTTTTCCCTCAATAGAGTAACCGGCAATGTGAGGAGTGGCATAAGCAGTTTCAGCGAGCAGGCGCTTGTTAATTTCCGGCTCTCCTTCCCAGCAGTCAATGACGACAGGTCCCGTGAGATTGTTGTCTATAGCATATAGCAGGGCTGCAGTGTCAGTGATTGGNCCACGGGCGCTGTTAATGATGATGGGGCGGCGGGTAAGGGAGTGGAAAAATTCACTGTNAGCTAAATGATGTGTNGGATAGGGACCTGAAACGGTGTGAGGAGTGTGGAAGGTTATAATGTCACATTCTGCTGCAATGGTGGGAAGATCNACAAAGCCCTCCTGACCTTCAGCAACGGCTCGGGGAGGGTCNCAAAGCAATACCTTGAATCCGATACTGCGTGCCCACGCTTCAACTATACTACCTACATGTCCCACGCCCACAATTCCCAGTGTCAGGTCACCTGGGGCTGTTCCTTCAGTGAGTCTCAGTATTGCTGACAGAACATACTGTGCAACGGCAGGTGCGTTACAGCCGGGAGCACTAACGACGTCGATGCCAGCGCTGTCACAGTAATCAAAATCAATGTGGTCAGTACCGATCGTGGCCGTACCGATAAACTTCACCGGGGTATCGTGCAGAAGCTCGCGGTTACATATCGTGCGGGTGCGGGTGACGAGGGCATCAGCATCCATGAGAGTCTCGCGCGTAATCTGTGGCGCTGGAANGCGCGTGATGCGCACGGTGTCGCCGAGCAGATCTTCGAGAAAAGGAATATTGGCATCAGCAACAACATGAGGCTGACGAGCTGAATCTATAACGTTCTTCATAGGGAATTAAACGGGGAGGNAGAGTGAGTACCAGATGTTGGCGCCCCAGCAGGCGAGCAGAAAGACNGCTATGCCTATCCATGACAGCGGGAAGCGGTGCTGTGCAAAGAAGTGNCTTGCCTGATAAGCCGTCATTGCCATGATGATGGGGACATAAATTATGAGGTTATTGAAGTCAAGAATTGTCAATAACACTGACCCCAGGAGCAGGATGCTGTAAAACCCGTTCATAGCGCGGGCTTGNGAATTGTAGGCCAACACTTTGATTAGATTAGCCCCTAAGAACATGAGCGCAGTCAAGATGGAAAGGGCTGCTACCGCAAGCAGGGTTATTGAAAACGGGTTGCCCACTTCGAGCGCCGGAATCTCAAACTTGGGGAAATGAAGAGCGTCAATGGATAGCCATCCGCTGCCTATGAGAATCCACGGCGGTGTCAGGACGCCCAAGATTGCAGCCAGGAGTGTCTTGAGGCTGAATGTGCGCATCTGTATGCATCCCACGAGAAGGAGCGGAATATAGTAAAGAAAGCAGGGTGAAAGGAAACCTAACCCTGAAAGGACTGTGAACATCAGGAATACGCGCCGGCGTCCTGCACGAGGGCGCCCGAAGGTTGTGAACAGTAACAGGCTCACGCCCATCATCACCGCGGCAAGCAACAATCCGGGGTAAAACGAGGTAGCAACGGGAGGAAGTGCCGAGAATAGCGTCAGCACTAATGCCGAGGTGAGTGCGGTATCAGACCGCAAGGGGTTGAATGCTTTGTTGAGCAGTCGAAGCGATGCTGCGATGACGGCCGTAAGGAATAACGCNATACAGAATCCCCACACGCCGGGTAGCCATGCCGAGGTCTCAGCGGTGGCCGGTCTGAGCCATCCCGCCACGCCTNCCAGTGAGAGCGACAGTATTGCNATGCAATCACCGGCAGTGCGGGAATGGGCTAAGCGGGTTATATCCTGCTGCGTCATAATTTGTCAGGAGGTCAATCAGGCGTTTTCGAGAGCCATGAGGTCACGGCNTATGTCGCGACGGAAGTACNTGCCGTCAAACTCTACCTGCTTTACGGCTTCGAAGCTACGGGCGAGGGCGTCCTCGATNGAGTCACCGTAAGANCTTGCTGCGATTACGCGACCGCCTGAGGTAACGAGGTTGCCGTTATTGTCAACAGCGGTGCCGGCATGGAAGAGGATGGAGTCCTTAACCTTGTCAGTTCCGGTGATAACCATGCCCTTGGGATAAGAGCCGGGATAGCCACCTGATACCATCATTACGGTAACGGCAGTGCGGGGATCCTGCTCAAGGGGAAGGTCGCCTAGATTGCCGTCGGCAGCTGCCTTCATTAGTTCCACGAGATCACTCTTGATGCGGAGCATCACAGCCTCAGTTTCGGGGTCACCCATGCGCACATTGTACTCGATTACCATGGGCTCGCCTTCGACGTTGATAAGGCCCAGAAAGATAAAGCCACGGTAGGTGATGCCATCCTCGATGAGACCCTTGACGGTGGGGAGGATGATGCGTTCCTCGACTTTCTTCATGAATTCCTCGTCGGCAAACGGAACGGGTGAAACAGCTCCCATACCGCCGGTGTTGAGGCCGGTATCACCTTCACCTATGCGCTTGTAGTCTTTAGCAACGGGGAGAACGCGGTAGCCGCCGTTACCGTCAGAGAGGACGAATACTGAGCATTCGATACCCTTGAGGAACTCTTCGATTACCACGGTAGCTGATGCGTTGCCAAACATGCCGTCAAGCATCTCACGCAGTGATGCCTTGGCCTCATCGAGAGAATCGATGATGAGCACGCCTTTGCCGGCAGCAAGGCCGTCAGCTTTCAGCACGTAGGGAGCCTTGAGGGTTTCAAGGAATTTGTAGCCTTCCTCGATATTGTCAGCAGTGAAGCTGCGGTAGCGGGCTGTGGGGATGCCGTGGCGGGTCATGAAATCCTTGGCGAAATCCTTGCTGCCTTCGAGTGCTGCACCAGCCTTTGAGGGACCCACAACAGTCACGGGCTTTTCCTGGAACCAGTCGTAGATACCTGCAACAAGGGGATCCTCGTTACCCACAACAATCATGTCAATAGCATTATCGTTGACAAATTTTTCGATAACGGGGAAGTCAGTGGGCTTGATGTTGACGTTTGTGCCGTAAGCGTCAGTGCCACCGTTGCCGGGTGCAATGAAAAGCTTGTCAGTGAGGGAACTCTGAGAGATTTTCCAGGCGAGGGCACATTCGCGGCCGCCTGAGCCAAGAAGTAGTATATTCATGAGGTAATGTATTTCGTGTAATGAGGTTGATTAGTAATTGGGTGGGGGCGGCATCAATCTTTTTTCTTCCAGCCGCGGCGGGGACGAATGAGGAGGGGACCGTCAGNTGCCGGAAGCGAGGGNGCTTTACCCTTGAGCATGTTGAGCGCAAGGGGATTGCGGCGTGCTGCTAAGGGATTCTCAGATGTTTCAGCCTCGGGGCGGAAGTTTTCCTGAGAGCGTTCACCCTTGAATGGACGGGGACGGCGCTGGTCCTTGTCGCGGANTTCCTTGCGGTCGCCGAAGGGTTTGCGGTCGCCGAATGACTTTTTGCCGGGACGTTCAGGTTTTTCACCGCGTTCCAGGCGGTCTATACGGTCAGCAAGGCGACGGCCGGCTGATTTGCGTCCATCTTTTCCGCCGAAACCCTGGCGGCGTGCGTCCTGCTTCCATTCGCGGTCAGTCACGGTGCGATTTTTTTTCTTTTCAGGCTGCTCGTCACCGCGGTGGAGCTTGTTGCCTTCCTTGCGGAAAGTCTTGTAGTCACCGTCAAATATCACATACTCACGCAGCTCACATTCGAGGCCNCCGTTCTGNATGGGTTTCTTGAGCGAGGGTGAGAGATGAATGGCATTGAAATGCTCAGTGCGGTANCCGATAATCCACGCGTGGTAGCCGGTGAAAACGGTTTTCAGTTTGTTACCGATGAGTTCATAGAGGCCGTCCATGTCGTCAGAACTGATACGCTCGCCGTAGGGTGGATTAGTAACGAGAACACCGTCAGCTGGAGCCTGAGTCCACTGAGAGAGGGGCTTAACCTGCAGGTCGATATATTTGCTCATGCCGGCACTCTTGACATTCTCGGTGGCAATTGCGATTGCCTTGGGTGACATGTCGGCACCGATGATGGGGAACTGAGGTGTTTTCTCGTTTGAATCGTCATTATATATGGAGTCAAACAGCTCGCTGTCAAAGTCAGGCCACTGCTCGAAGGCGTAGCTGCGGCGGTAGATACCGGGATATACCCCGGCAGCAATCATGGCAGCCTCCACGAGGAATGTGCCTGAACCACACATGGGATCCACGAAGGGCTTGTCACCGCGCCATCCGCTCATGAGGATGATGCCGGCAGCGAGGACTTCGTTGATGGGAGCCTCAGTCTGAGCTACGCGCCATCCGCGCTTGTGGAGAGACTCGCCTGATGAGTCAAGAGACAGTGTTACACGGTCACCGGCAATGTGGACGTTGATGATGACGTCAGCATCCTGAAGACGCACGCCGGGACGCTTGCCTTCACCCAGGCGGTCCTGGAACCAGTCAACAATGGCATCCTTCACGCGGTAAGTAACGAAACGTGAGTGAGTGAAATTGTCGCTAAAAACNACGGTGTCGATAGCGAAAGTCTTGTCGGCAGTGAGCACCGTTCCCCAGTCATATTCCTTGACAAGGTCATAGAGGGTGTCAGTGTCTGATGCGATGAATTTGTAGATGGGTTTCAGGATGCGCAGCGCGGTGCGGCAGCACATGTTGGCTTTGTAAAGCATTGAGAGGTCGCCCTCAAATGAAACCATACGCTTGCCGGGCTCGACGTTAAGGGCGCCAAGCTCGCGAAGCTCTTCACTCAGTATTTCTTCAAGACCCTGGAAGGTCTTTGCTACCATTTGAAACTGTTGTGACATTATTGAACTGTTCAAGATTGTTTGTGATAATATATCGCCCACCTATGTGAGCCCTATGGTTACCGGGAGTTGCCCGGTGTAAAAATGACTCAGAGTATGCCCGGTTTTTGATGAAAAAACCAAGCATACTCTTTGAATCTCTTTATCAATTGCGGATATTAAAGTGTGCGGTTAACAGATACTTCTTCATATCCTTCGATGATATCGCCTACCTTGATGTCGTTGTAGCCTGCGATGCTCATGCCGCAATCATAGCCGGTGAGCACTTCCTTGGCGTCATCCTTGAAGCGCTTGAGGGAACCGAGGTCGCCGGTGTAGCGCACGATACCGTCACGGATGAGGCGTACCTTACAGCCACGCTTGATTTTACCGTCACGCACGATTGCACCCGCAATGGTACCGACCTTCGAGATGTGGTAAGTTTCGAGCACCTCGGCTGAACCGATGATTTCTTCCTTGATTTCAGGAGCAAGCATGCCTGCCATAGCGTCCTTGACTTCCTCGATAGCCTGATAGATGACTGAATAGAGGCGAATTTCAACACCGTCACGCTCGGCGGCACGGCGGGCGGCCACTGATGGACGCACCTGGAAACCGATGATGATAGCGTCAGAAGCCGCTGCGAGAACGACGTCGCTCTCTGAGATTTCACCCACGGCCTTGTGGAGGACGTTAACCTGAATTTCTTCAGTTGACAGCTTGATGAGCGAGTCACTGAGTGCCTCGATTGAGCCGTCAACGTCGCCCTTGACGATGATGTTGAGTTCCTGGAAGTTACCGATTGCACGACGGCGACCGATATCCTCAAGTGTAAGTATTTTCTTGGTGCGGAGGCCCAGTTCACGCTGGAGCTGTTCACGCTTGTTGGCGATTTCGCGAGCTTCCTGCTCGGTTTCCATTACGTTGAATGTATCGCCGGCNGTGGGAGCGCCGTTGAGACCGAGCACGAGGGCCGGGGTTGCGGGACCTGCCTCCTTGATGCGCTGGTTGCGCTCGTTGAACATTGCCTTGATGCGGCCGAAATGGGTACCTGCAAGAACTACGTCACCCACTTTCAGCGTACCGTTCTGCACGAGGACGGTAGCAACGTAACCACGACCCTTGTCAAGTGAAGACTCGATGATTGAACCGGTAGCGTTGCGGTTGGGGTTAGCCTTGAGGTCAAGAAGTTCAGCCTCGAGAAGCACTTTCTCCATGAGCTCGGGAACTCCGATACCCTGCTTGGCTGAGATATCCTGTGACTGATACTTACCGCCCCAGTCCTCAACGAGGTAGTTCATGGCAGCAAGTTCTTCCTTAATCTTCTCAGGGTTAGCGTGGGGCTTATCAATCTTGTTGATGGCGAAGACGATGGGAACGCCTGCAGCTGAAGCATGGTTGATAGCTTCGACTGTCTGGGGCATAACGCTGTCGTCAGCNGCNACNATNATGATACANAGGTCAGTAACCTTGGCGCCACGGGCACGCATTGCGGTGAATGCTTCGTGACCGGGGGAGTCGAGGAATGTAAGATGGCGTCCGTCGGCGAGGTTTACGTTGTAAGCACCAATGTGCTGCGTGATACCGCCGGCCTCGCCTGCGATTACGTTAGCCTTGCGTATATAGTCAAGGAGTGAAGTCTTACCATGGTCAACGTGACCCATCACGGTTACGATGGGTGGACGCGCCACGAGATCCTCCTCGGTATCCTCGTCCTGAGCGATAGCCTCGACAACCTCGGCTGATACGTATTCAGTCTTGTAACCGAACTCGTCAGCAACGATGTTGATAGTCTCGGCATCGAGACGCTGGTTGATTGACACCATTACACCGAGGTTCATGCAGGTTGCTATAACCTGATTGATGGGTACATCCATCATTGAAGCGAGGTCGTTGGCGGTAACGAATTCGGTGAGCTTGAGTGTCTTGCTTTCTGCTGCTTCCAGTTCGGCAGCTTCCTGGGCGCGGTTAGACGCTGCCTCACGTTTTTCTTTACGCCACTTGACAGCTTTCTTCTGGGCGTTGCCCTTGCCGGTGAGACGTGCCAGGGTTTCCTTAACCTGCTTCTGTACGTCCTCGTCGCTCACTTCCACGTGCTGTGGCTGGCGACGTGCTTCCTTCTTGGGTGCCTTTTCGTCACGACGGCGACGGTCATCGCGGCGGCTGTTTCCGCCCTCGTTGTGTCCTCCGTTAGCCTGCTGTCCGCTCTTTTCGATGTCGATTTTTTCCTTACCGCCAATGCGCTTGCGCTTCTTGCGGTCACCCTGGGCACCGCCTTGAGCGCCACCGTTACCGGCAGCGGCGTTAGCGCCCTGATTTTTGGACATGCGCTCCTTGTGACGTTCCTCTTTGGACTTCTTCTTGGGGCGTGTTGACTGGTTGAGGGTATTCAGGTCAATCTTACCGATGACGTTGAGCGATGGACGCGGAGCGTGGGTGCCCAACGTGAAGATTTCTTCTTCCTCAGGCTGGCTGGGTTTTGAACCTGTGTTTTCAGGTTTTTCTTGATTTTTTTCGGGCGTTTCGGCCATAGGTTTATTGGGTTTGGAAGGCTGCACCGGTTTTTCAGCCGGGCTATTCTGTGGTTTCTCCTTGGGGATAGTCACCTGTGGTGCAGGAGCCGCGCTCTCAGGCTTGGATGCCTTTTCAGCAGCCTTGGGCGCTTCGGGCGCTACAGGAGCGGGTTTCTCTACTTTGACGGCCTCGACGGGAGCTTTAGCTGCCTTTTCAGAAGCTTTGGGTGCTTCAGCCGGCTTGGGCTCGGCGGGAGCTTTGACCTGCTGGGGTTGAGGCTTAGGTGTTTCAGCCTGAGCGGGAGTCACCTTGTGAGCCTCGGTTTTAGGCTCTTCAGCGGGCTTTTCGGGAGCCTTGGGCGCTTCCTTGGTGGGATTGCCGTTCTTGTCAAGGTTGATGTGCCCCATGATTTTGGGACCCTGGATAACAGGAGCCTTTATAGCTACCTCCTCAGGGGCGGCGGGCTTGGTTTCAGGCTTGGGCTGAGGTTCTTTTTCTTTCTCCTTCTGACGGTCAGACGAGAACTTTTCGGCGCGACGTTTGGCAGTCATGTCAGTACTGAATTTCTGCATCAGTAATTCCACAGCTGCGTCATCAATGCGTGTGTTAGGGTTGTCGTCAACTTCAATATTTTTGCTGCGCAGGAAATCAGTCACCGTGGACAGTGCCACGTTGAGATCCTTTGCTACGGTACTAATCTTTGTTCTCGCCATGTAATTCTCTTCTTTTAATTAACTCATTAGGAGCTATAAAACCCCAATTACAATCACTGTTTATTGCGCGGCGTTGAAGCGTGCCGGCCAAACAGTCGTTTAGTCCTCAAACTCAGCCTTGAGAACTTCCAGAACCTGGTCAACGGTTGACTCCTCGAGGTCAGCACGCTCTATGAGCTGCTCGCGGGGAGTGTTGAGCACGTTCTTAGCAGTGATACAGCCGATGTTCTTCAGCGCATCGATTACCCAGCCGTCAATTTCGTCCTTGAACTCGTCGAGGTAGATGTCCTCCTCGGCAGCTTCCTCAGTGTCGCGGTAAACGTCGATTACGTAGCCGGTGAGCATTGATGCGAGCTTGATGTTGAGGCCGCCTTTACCGATGGCAAGCGAAACTTCCTCAGGACGCAGGAATACTTCAGCTTTCTTCTCTTCCTCGTCGAGTCGGATAGATGACACGCGGGCGGGGCTGAGGGCGCGCTGGATGAGCAATGAGGGATTGGCTGTATAATTGATTACATCGATGTTTTCGTTGCGGAGCTCGCGCACGATGCCATGGATTCGAGATCCTTTTACACCGACACAGGCACCGACGGGGTCGATGCGGTCATCGTAGCTCTCAACGGCAATCTTGGCACGCTCTCCCGGGATGCGGGCAACGGCGCGGATGTTGATGAGGCCGTCATGGATTTCGGGAACTTCGAGCTCGAAAAGGCGGCGGAGGAAGGCTTCACTTGTGCGTGAAACGTAGATGCGGGGATTGTTGTTGGTGTTGTCAACCTTGCTGATGACAGCGCGAACGTTTTCACCCTTGCGGAAGAAGTCACCGGGGATTGATTCACTCTTGAGGAGGTGGAGTTCATTCTTCTCGACATCCATGAGCAGGGTTTCCTTGCTCCACGTCTGGTACACTTCGCCTGACACGAGCTCGCCCTCGAGGTCTTTGAACTTGTTGTAGAGAGCATCCTTCTGGAGATCAAGGATTTTAGACTGGAGAGTCTGGCGCAGGTTGAGGATAGCGCGACGACCGAAGTTGGCAAAAATGATTTCCTTCGTGTGCTCCTCGCCAATCTCTACTTCAGGGTCATTGTCAGCACGAGCGTCTGAGAGTGAAATCTGGCGGTTGGGGTCATCAACTTCACCATCGGGAACAACCTGGAGATTCTGGAAAATCTGAACGTCGCCCTTGTCAGGGTTCATGATGACGTCAAGGTTCTCGTCAGTGCCGAACATTTTAGCGAGTACGTTACGGAAAGACTCTTCAAGCACGCTTATCATCGTGGTCTTGTCGATGTTCTTCAGTTCCTTGAACTCGGCAAATCGCTCGACCATATTGGGGGTTTCCTCTTTCTTAGCCATAAGTTGGGTTATATTTTAGATTTTATATATTCATTATTTAAAGTTGATGAGGTAGCAGGCCTTCTTGACATTGTCCATAGACATAGTGAGGGGCTCGGAGACCATCACGGGACGCTTGGCTCCCGGTTCCTTTACCTTGCGGGTTACCTCGATAGTGAAGTCAGTGCCTTCAACCGCGGTGAGCTTGCCGGTGAGTTTCTTGCCGTCACGGGTGAGCACCTCGATGTCATTGCCAATGTTCTTGACATACTGGGCGGGAACCTTGAAGGGAGAGGTGAGACCGGCTGAACCGACTTCGAGCTCGTAGTCCTCAACGTCCCTGTCAACGGCACTCTCAATGGCGCGAGTGACGCTTGCACAGGTGTCGATGTCGAGGCCGTTTTGTGAATCGAGTTCAACGGTTACCCTGTTGTCAGGAGTCACTTTAACTTCGACAATAAAGATGTCTGAGCCTTCAATGGCGTCGCTGACTGCCTTTATTATGAGATTTTTGTCTACCATACAATCTAAACATTAATATGTAAAAGAGGAAGCACGCGGCCTCCTCTTGATTGAGTACAAAGATAATATATTTATTCCCCAAAATCAACCCCCGGCGCTTCACGATGCAAGTGAAATCGTTAAATTGAGGGGAGAAAGTTGTGATTTTAATATAAATTATAATAAATTAACACCATGAGAGAGCTTTGAGTTCCCTTATCTTTGTTTTAACACTGCAACCGCGGCTCAATTTAGAGCCGGATGAGTTGCCTGAACTTACTTTAATAACTTCAAAAATTCTATTGACTATGAAAATGAAACTCATCATCGGCTCCTTTGTTTTAGCAGCCGCCGCTTTCTTTGGAACTGAAAAAGCCGAGGCTTGTACCCGTGCTTTATATACAGGCCCCACTCCTGCTGAGGCAGGCGCTCAGCCCCTGCGCATCGTGGGACGATCACTTGACTGGAAAACTCCCATTCCCACTAATCTTTACGTCTATCCCCGTGGCATGGCCAAGAAGGGCAATACACTCCCGGGCTCGGTTGAATGGATTTCAAAATACGGTGCAGTATATGCCGTGGGGTATGACGGCGGTGTGACTGAGGGTATGAACGAAAAGGGACTCGTAATCAACGGCCTTTTCTGTAAGGGTACAGTGTACGTAAACCCTGAGACTGACAATCGTCCTCCCATGTCAATGGCAATGTTCGTTGCATGGTTGCTTGACATGAATGCAACCACTCCTGAGGTCGTAAAGGTGCTCAAGGAGCAGAATTTCACCATCTCAGGTGCGACATTTGACGGCGGAACAGTTTCAGCTCTCCACTGGGGCATCACTGACGCCGAGGGTCGCACTGCTATCCTCGAGTTTGATAACGGCAACGTAAACATATATGAGGGTGACTATCCTGTGCTCACAAACGACCCCACTTTCCCCCAGATGCAGGCTATCAATGACTACTGGGTAAAAGTGGGTGGTGCAAACATGCTTCCCGGTACTGTAAAAAGCCCTGACCGCTTCGTGCGTGCAAGCTACTTTGTCAACCATGTTGACAAGACAAATGATGCCAAGACAGGTTTCGCTATCATCCGTTCAATCCTCATGAACGCATCAGTGCCTTATCTCTACACTGTAGAAACCGAGCCTAACGTTTCATCAACCCAGTGGCGCTCATTCGCCAATATCCGAGACCTCCGTTACTACTTTGACATAGTAACTAATGACGGTGTTTACTACATTGACCTCAAGAAATGTAACCTTGAGCCCGGGGCATCAGTGATGAAGCTTGACACTTCCAAGGAGACTGAAATAGTGGGTGAGGCTAATGCTTACCTCAAACCCTCAGCACCTTTTACTCCAATGTATTAATTAGGTAAAATTAACAGGAATTTATTATCTTTGGATTGACTTTCCAATTTTGGCGAGTCAATCCATTTTTTTGTTTAAACCCCAATCGATTATCTCATGAATAAAATTGCTGCGACTATACTTTCAATCCTGGCCGTGGGCTCTACCGCAGTTCAGGCCCGAGACCTTTGCGTGATGCACTTCAACATATGGCAGGAGGGCACTATGGTGCCCGGCGGCTTTGAGGCGCTCGCTGATGAGATTGCACGCCAGAATCCTGACATCGTGATGCTCAGCGAAGTGCGCAATTACAACGATACCCGATTTTGTGACCGAATAACCGAGGCCCTCGCAAAGCGTGGTGCTGAGTATCATTCATTTTACACTACAAGTTCAGGACTTCTGAGCCGTACTGAGGTGACCGATTCAGCCGTCATATTTCCCTACAACGGCGACCATGGCTCAGTCCACAAGCTCGTTACCGAGATTGACGGGCATCGTGTCGCTGCTTATACTGCACACCTTGATTATTTGAACGATACATATTACGAAGTGCGTGGTTATGATGGAAATACATGGAAACAGATTGAACCGGTAACTGACCCCGCCGAGCTTAATCGTAGAAATCTTTTGTCACAGCGTGACGAGGCGGCTGAAAGTGCTGCCAAGGATATCGCCGGGGAGATTGAGCGTGGAAGTCTCGTGTTTCTTGGTGGCGACCTGAATGAACCGTCAGGTCTCGACTGGACTGAGGCTACAGCCGCAATTGCTGACCATAACGGCGTGGTAATCAATTGGCCCACAATAGATATATTGCATAAGGCAGGACTTGTGGATACCTACCGTGAGATTTACCCTGACCCTGTGGAATATCCCGGATACACCTATCCGTCATCTAATGAGATAATTCCTATAAATAAATTGTCATGGGCACTCGGTGCTGACGAGCGCGACCGCATCGACTATATTTTTTATGTGCCTGACTCTCGCCTGAAACTGGAATCAGTCAATATCGTTGGTCCTCAGCGTGACATCATACGTGGCGAGCGCGTAGAAACAGAGTGGGGCAAGCGTGACATTACCGCCCCCATTGACGTGTGGCCCAGCGATCACCGCGCCGTCGTCGCCCGCTTCACCCTCGATTGAATAGCCAGCGGTTAGCGGGGTGTAGCGCGAAGACACACCATGAAGCGATTGCATCAGGTCCGCTCTTTACTGCGTCAGGGTGAAAAGGAAGGGAAAGCGTGCGGTCATCATCAATCGTAAGCGTATTCTCGACGGTATTAATAACAGCTTTCACCGGGTCACCATGCTTTGAGTGCCATTCAATGGCACTCTCGAGAGCACCGGGAATGTATCGGGCTCCGGTAGCCTGAGCTATTGCCGGCCCCTTAGTGGGATCAGTAACTGTAAAGGAAACGGGGCACTTTATAGCAATTAAACTCTTGATAACAGCTTGACCCGCCGGGCTGTCACCGGCAGTCACGAGTGTTCTGAAAGGAGGGTAATCAACGATAACCCGCCCCGGTTTCATGGGGGCGGGTTTATTGTTATAACGGGGAGCCATTTGCGACGCGCGGTGTTCCTCCATGCGTCGTTCAAGGTAATTGTCAGCCATTAGTTCCCAAAAGTAAGAGTGGTATAGTAGCAGGGTGAACCTAAATTGTTGTAACCACCCTGATAGTTGATTGTCACGAATCGGCCATTGGGACCAAACCAGGATGCGGTCAGCACTCCGCCCTGATTGCTCACTGAGGCAGGGTTGCCATACTGTGTGTTAAAGGCATTGTAGAGAGACCAGTAACGGTTAGTGTTGTTCCAGCCGGTTGAATAAATGTACTGGCTTGATGCTAACAA
>JAAVGQ010000005.1 GCA_014800105.1 Bacteroidales bacterium
GCGCAAATTCGAGCCCTCAGAGGAGCTTAAGGTACCTCACACCGGCTGGAATACCATCCATAATCTTGAGAGCAAGCTGTTCAAGAATATCAAAGGGGGCGAGTGGGTTTACTACGTGCATTCTTACTATGCTGACCTGTGCCCTGACACAATCGCAACGACCGTAGCACCACCACGATTCAGCGCGGCCCTGAAATATGAGAATTTCTATGGCACCCAGTTCCACCCCGAGAAGAGCGGTGAGACAGGTCGCCGAATTCTTGAAAACTTCCTGAAAATGTAATAGTTATGAGCAAGATAGAAATAATTCCCGCTATAGACATTATCGACGGCAAGACCGTGAGATTGAGCAAGGGCGACTATGATTGCAAGACGGTTTACAACGAGTCGCCCTATGATGCAGCAATCCGCTATGTTGACGCCGGTTTCGAGCGTATCCATGTAGTTGACCTCGACGGTGCCAAGGCATCATCTCCTGCTAATCTCCCGGTGCTCGAGAAGCTTTCAGCTATAAACGGTATCAGGGTTGAATGGGGCGGCGGAATCAAAAGCGACGAGGCGCTTAAATCAGTACTTGATGCGGGGGCTACATACGCTGTAATAGGCAGTGTGGCAGCTTGCAAGCCTGAACTTTTCATTGAATGGCTGGAGCAGTGTGGCGGCGAGCGAATGGTGCTCGGAGCTGACGTGCTGGACGGTATTGTCAAGGTTAACGGGTGGCTCGAAGGTGCCGGTGTCACTATTGACGAGCTGTTGAAACAGTTTATGCCTCACGGGCTTAAACGGGTGATTTGTACCGATATAAGCCGTGACGGAATGCTTCAGGGCCCCTCGTTTGACCTCTACGGTCGCCTCAACAGCGATTTCCCCTCGCTGGAGTTTACCGTGTCAGGTGGCATTAGCTCGATGACCGACATTGAGCGACTGAATGATATGAACCTCAACAGTGTCATCGTGGGCAAGGCTCTCTATGAAGGCTATATCACTATTGATGAACTCATTAAATTTTCTCGCTGATGGTTGCAAAACGTATAATTCCATGTCTTGACGTCAAGGACGGCATGACAGTAAAGGGCGTTAATTTTGTGGGACTCAAGGAGGTGGGTGATCCTGTCGAGATGGGACGATTCTATGCCGCGCAGGGAGCTGACGAGCTTGTGTATCTTGACATCAGCGCGTCGCTCGAAGGTCGTGACACGTTTACCCGCCTCGTTGAGCAGATTGCTGACGGCATCAACATCCCGTTCACGGTGGGCGGTGGTATACGCAGCGTCGATGATGCAGCCCGAATGCTCGAAGCCGGTGCCGACAAGATTACAGTTAATTCAGCCGCTGTGGCTGATCCTCAGCTTATTGACCGAATTGCCTCACGCTACGGCAGCCAGTTTATCGTGGCGGCTATTGACGCCCGTTGCGATGACAGCGGCACGTGGCACGTCACTACTCATGGTGGCAACCGACTGTCAGACAAAGAGCTGTTCTCATGGGCTAAGGAAGTACAGGAACGTGGTGCAGGCGAGATAATGTTCACGTCCATGAACCATGACGGCAGCAAGCAAGGCTATCCCTGCGATACATTTGCACGGTTGCATGACATTGTGAGTATTCCTATTATCGCCTCGGGCGGTGCCGGAAGTATCGGGGATGTAGCCGAAGTGCTCACTACAGGAAAAGCTGATGCAGCTCTCGCAGCAAGTATCTTCCACTTCGGACAAATTACGATTCCTCAGCTCAAGGAATCGCTGGCTGAAAGCGGAATACGCGTGAGACTCTAACCACAAAAAAATACAAAAGATGAATAATCTCAATTTCGATAATTTCAATTTTTCAAAACTGAGCGACGGGCTGCTTCCCGTCATCGTTCAGGATGCAGCGACCCTTCGTGTGCTCATGCTTGGCTACATGAATCGCGAGGCATTTGAAAAGACTGTTGCCACGGGCAAGGTAACTTTCTATTCACGCTCACGTAATGAGCTGTGGACCAAGGGAGAGACCAGCGGGCACTACCTCAATCTCGTGGAGATGTATGCTGACTGTGACAGCGACGCTCTGCTCGTAAAGGCTAATCCCATAGGTCCTACATGTCACCGTGGCACCACATCATGCTTTGATACTCCCGAGAGGGAAGGGTTCATACGTCATCTTGAACAGGTGATAGAGAGCCGTCACCGCGAAATGCCCGAGGACTCCTACACCACCAAGCTTTTTATTAAGGGCGTGAAAAAAATAGCCCAGAAAGTGGGTGAAGAGGCCGTTGAGGCCACCATTGAAGCTGTCGACGGCAACCGTTCGCGCTTCATCTACGAGGCCGGCGACTTGCTCTATCATCTTCTTGTCTTGCTCCGCCACATGGATGTCACCCTCGAGGACCTGGAAGATGAACTCCTGCTACGTCACTCGTGAAGCAAAGGCTAATAACACATTGAAACATCCATATTTATCGGGAACTATACCCGCGGAGCGGGTATTAATAAGTTAACTCCGGGTTATCCCGGGGTATGACATCCCTTATGGGAGGTTGGATTATTATCATACTTCTACCCCGAGAGGAACTCGGGGTTAACTTCTTGGGACTCGCTCCGCGAGTTGGGTAGTGTCCCGACGGTTTATACTATTAAGCACGGCCAAAGGAATGACCGTGCTTCACAGTGGGTTCAAGGTTGTTTTCAGGCGATGTGGGCTGCAATCCATGCGCCTACTTCGGCAGTGGTGCAGGGGGTGTGGCCTTCGACCTGGATGTCGGGGGTGCGCACGTAGTTGTCGAGGGATTCCTTGACAGCTTTACGGATTGCAGCGCCCTCGGTGGTGAGTCCGAAGTGCTCGAAGAGCATGGCTACCGAGAGTATCTGGGCGATGGGATTGGCGATGTTCTTGCCGGCAGCCTCGGGCCAGGAGCCGTGGATGGGCTCGAAGACGGGTGTNCCNGTTCCGGTAGAGGCCGAGGGTAGCAGGCCCATGGAGCCTGAGATTACGCTGCCCTCGTCGGTGAGGATGTCNCCGAAGGTGTTCTCGGTTACCATCACGTCAAAGAANCGAGGGTCCTGAATCATGCGCATTGCGGCGTTGTCGACATACATGAAGTCAGTCTTCACGTCGGGATATTCGGGGGCAATTTCCTGAGCGACGTGGCGCCAGAGNCGTGATGAAGCAAGGACGTTGGCCTTGTCAACGACGGTGAGGTGCTGACGGCGACGNCGNGCATATTCGTAGCCTACNCGCAGGATGCGNTCAACCTCGGGACGGGTGTAAAGGCAAGTGTCATAAGCTTTCTCGGTGCCTTCGAGTTTCTCGCCGAAGTACATNCCACCGGTGAGCTCACGGATGCAAACAAAGTCAGCTCCCTCGATGATGTCAGCACGCANNGGTGACTTGGCNATGAGGCANTCNAANGTCTCNACGGGNCGNATGTTGGCAAANAGNCCNAGCTTCTTNCNCATTGCNAGNANNCCCTGNTCNGGGCGCACTTTAGCCTCNGGATTATTGTCATATTTTGGATGGCCGATTGCTGAGAAAAGNACTGCNTCAGCCTCGATNCAAGCCTTGTAAGTCTGCTCGGGGAACGGGTCNCCACATTCATCNATTGCGGCTGCTCCCACGGGAGCATAGGTGTATTCTACCGTGTGGCCATATTTCTCACACACTGCCGTCATTACGGCTACTCCCTGACGGGAAATCTCAGGCCCGATGCCATCGCCGGGCAACACTGCTATCTTGAAGTTCATTCTTTTTACTGGTTTTGATATGTTACGGGTCACGGCCTCTATAAATTCAGCACTCNCGCGGGTTAACTCGTTGTCGAATCCCGGTGGAACGGTATAGTTAATGGCCATCTTTCACACCTTTCTCGTAAGTNTCTATATCTTCTTTATGGGCCATAAGATATTCTATATCATCTATGCCCTCGGTCAAGCACTGTTTNTTATAACTGTTTATTTCAAAAATTTCACTACGACCTGTTGCAAGGTTAGTGACAGTCTGAGCGGGAAGATCAATCCTGACCTGTGTAGCAGGGTCTGATTCTATCGAGGCAAATAGCTCTGAGAGAAAATCCTCNCTCACCACCACGGGNAGCACGAAGCTGTTGAGCTCGTTATTNCGGTGAATGTCAGCAAAGAAGCTNGAGATNACNGCGCGGAANCCATANTCAGCGATGGCCCAGGCNGCNTGNTCGCGGCTTGAACCGCAACCGAAGTTTTTCCCGGCCACGAGGATGCGGGCGTCCTTGAAACGAGGGTCGTTGAGAACACAATCATCGCGCAGGTTGCCGTCGGCGTCATAACGCCAGTCACGGAACAGGTTGTCGCCGAAGCCTTCACGCGTGGTGCTCTTGAGGAAGCGGGCGGGAATAATCTGGTCAGTATCAATATTTTCGGTGGGCATTGGGACGCATGTAGATGTCACTATGCCGAATTTCTGTTTTGCCATTTTTAAGGTTTTATCTATCTTATTGTTACGTAAGTGTTCAAAATTAAACGATATTAAAGACAAGTAAGTAACACAAAGAATTAAATGAAATCTTTTATACTCTCTATGAATGTAAATTGGTCTATATCAAAATATTCATCGGTCATGAAGCTTGCTTCACTCCTTCTTCATATTTTAATCTATCCTCAATTTACAACTCATATATAGTATAAATTAATTTAGAACACTTACTTAGATATTCTGAGCTGAGGCTACGCAACCGGCAATAGCGGTAGCGGCGGCTGTGGCGGGGGAGGCGAGGATGGTGCGTGCGCCGGGTCCCTGACGGCCCTCGAAGTTGCGGTTAGAGGTGGAAACAGAGAGTTTTCCGGCCGGAATCTTGTCATCATTCATAGCGAGACAAGCTGAGCAACCGGGCTGGCGGAGTTCAAATCCCGCCTCTTCGAGAATCTTATCAATACCCTCGGCCACAATCTGTTCCATAACTGCACGGGAGCCGGGAACGAGCCAGGCGGTGATGGCGGGATGTTTCTTGTGACCCTTCACAACGCGGGCAAATTCGCGGAAATCCTCTACGCGGCCGTTGGTGCAACTGCCCAGGAAGACGTAGTCGACGGGTGTGCCGGCGATAGGCTTGCCGGGAGTGAGCTGCATGTATTCAAGCGCTTTAGCTTCAGACTCGTTGGCGGGCTGGGGGATGAGGCCTTTTATGTCCATTCCCATGCCTGGGTTGGTGCCGTAGGTGACGCGAACACCGATATCAGCGGCGTCAAACGTCTCCTCGCGGTCAAAGACTGCGCCCTCGTCAGTGGCCAGAGCGAGCCAACGGGCAGCAGCCTTTTCAAACTCCTCGCCTTTGGGAGCATGAGCGCGTCCGCGCATATATTCAACTGTAGTTTCGTCGGGAGCAACCATGCCACCGCGGGCACCCATCTCGATTGACATGTTGCGGAGGGTCATG
>JAAVGQ010000043.1 GCA_014800105.1 Bacteroidales bacterium
CCTCATTATGGCCGACAAATCCTTTCGCCTCCAGACGCCTCACAACCGTCGAAACAGTGTTGAAATGAGGTTTCGGCTCAGGATATAGTTCTACGAGTTTACTTATGAGTATGGGGCCATGCTCCCAGAGGAGCTGCATCAACTCCTCCTCCTTGGGTGTAAGTTTATCTTTGGTTGTTCTCATTGCAACTATTTTTGTAGTTTACACCGCAAATATATAAACTATTTTTGTAGTTACAAAGCACAAATCCAATTTTAATCTTAATTAACTATTTTTGTAGTTATGATTTTTGCCGTCTCGAAAGAATGAGGAAAAGACAGCCGTTAATAAGATTCAAACCACCAAGAGTCAAATTCATAGCAGGTGCCGGCTTATCATCTAATACCGAGACAGCTAAAATGATTAATCCACAAATGGCACATACAACACCACATATACATAAAAATTTATTTCGCAAAGAATTATCCATAGCGTTCTTAATTACATAGTAAATGAGCTCTATTTACACAGGTCAAGCACATAGACTCCTCGCGGTTCCATGAGGACTGTCCCTGTTATATCAATCACTTCACCAGTTACCGCTTCAGTTCCACAGGTATTTTCTCCTATCACATCACTAAAACGAGACATATCAACCGGGCGAACGGTATCTGAACCATTGATCATTACCAGGACAGTGTCTTTTCCATCAGTACGCGCATAGACGTAACATTTAGTCTGGTTATCAGGGGTATAGTGTATTAACTTCCCTTCAGTAACCGGCTTGGATGTACGGCGCCAATTGAGCAATTTACTTGCATAATCCCAGCATTCATTCTGAAATTCATTGCGGCCCTCGCGTGTGAAAGCATTAACGTTGTCTTCCTTCCACCCGCCGGGAAAATCAGCTCTCATGGCGTCAGGGCCTCCCATGCCTATTTCTGTTCCATAATAAATCTGCGGGATACCACGAGTTGTAAGAAGGAATGCGAGCCCCTGCTTAAGTTTCCACACAGGATCCCCTGAATTCATGAAACGTGCAATGTCATGATTATCAAGGAAAGTAAGCACATGATCAGGGTCAGGAATAAGGAAATCCTGTGTAAGGACCTCATAAATCTTAAACAGACCGGCCTCCGAACCTTCACTCGTGTTACTCTCTTTAAGAATTTCATTCTGAGTGGTGAATGTCAGGTCAAAGTCCATTACGGTTTTCAGACGGGAATCATGACTATTGACTTTAGAGTCAGCTTGCCACCAACCGGCAGCCGAGTTTCGGGGATACCATCCCTCTCCTACGATATTAAAATCGGGATACTCATTCTCTACTTCTTGACACCATCTTGTCATAAAGTCATAATCAGCATAGGGATACGTATCCATGCGGATACCGTCAATGCGAGAGTATTCAATCCACCAGATGCTATTCTGGATAAGATACTTTGCGAGATGTCTGTTGCGCTGATTCAGGTCAGGCATTCCGGCCACAAACCATCCATTGGTGAGAATATCTTTTTCACTTTGTGGAGCATGCGGGTCCAGTAGAACCCATTTATAGTGGGATGTATTTACCAGACTACCCGGCTGTTTCTTCACGCTTCTCAATATAGAATCCTGCTGTTCCACCGGCAATGCCCTGAAGTCATCAATAGTAGCGGGAAGTGGCACGCCGCCACTGCGACGTCGTCCCATCCGGGGACCTCGATTCTGATTATTCTGTCCATTTGCTATTCCTGATGCATAATCGTTCTGATTAAACCAGTCCTCATCAGGTATATCCTCAATCCACCAGTGACTGCTGCCCGAGTGGTTGAAAATCATATCCATCACAACCTTAATATCTTTATTATGAGCAGCCTCAATCATGTCGCAATACTCTTCATTACTTCCCAGGCGTGGATCAATCATGTAGAAATCAGAAATGGCATATCCATGGGAGGCATTGCCTTTATTATATTGAACCGGATTAAGCCAAAGAGCCGTAACTCCAAGTTCATCAAGATAGTCCAGCTTGTCCTTTATACCCTTAATGTCTCCGCCGTGACGACCACCCCCGTTACGGCGGTTAGCTTTCCATTCACCCAAGTCATCATTCTCAGGATTACCGTTGGCAAATCGATCAGGCATTATAAGGTAAAGAACATCCTTGGTTGAGAATCCCTGTGCACCTGTGCGGGTGTTTCGGGGGCGAAGTTCAAATTTCCTGTCCACTGTCTCTTGTCCATCTTTTAATGTAAAGGTGAGAGTTCCGGGACGGGCCGTATCATCAACATCAAGATAAACAAAAAGATAGTTTGGATTCTTAACCTTGGCAACTTCTTTAACGGTTACGCCGGGATACTTTTTCAAAGAAAAATNAGCATCGGCAATATTTTTACCATATAACAGGACCTGAAGTTCAGGATTCTTCATTCCTACATACCAGAAAGGCGGTTCCATACGTTCAACCGTTACGGCNGCNGTCATGACCAAAGAGNCAAACACAAAAAATCCTGTAGCAAGAAACTTGTAAAACTTCATTTATTCTTTGATTTATATGATTTTTTAATGATGATTGCAAAATGAAGAATGATACCGTAGATCATCGTGGCGGCAAGTGCCAGACCCTCGTTAACNATTATNCTGTAAGACAGTGGCATTGAATACTCCGGCCTATATTGAATGATGGCAGTGACTATTCCACAGAAACTCATAACAATAAATACCACACTCACTGAGNGCGCAGCCGAACCNATATGAATATTTCCGATCCGTATCATAATAAATTTACGAAATGAGCNATCTCGTAACTACCAATTGCAAATATAATGTTATCTTTGGACAAAATAAAATGAAGATGGTTTATTTCAATTGTGATTATATGGCGGGGGCTCACCCCGAGGTGCTCAAGGCAATATGCGATACTAACCTCGAAAAAAGCGCCGGATATGGTTTTGATTCTTACACGGCCCAGGCTCGCGAGGTTATTCTGGAAGCATGTGGACTTGATGACGGTGCTGTATTTTTTCTACAGGGTGGTACACAAGCTAATAAAATTGTTATTGACCGTCTGCTTTCCCGCAATGACGGCGTATTATGTTGTAACACAGCCCATATCAACATCCACGAAGCCGGTGCAATAGAGGCCGACGGGCACAAGGTGATCGCGCTTGACAGTTTAAACGGGAAATTAAGCGCGAAAGCTGTTGAAGGCTACATGAACGACTTTCTCAGCGATGAAACCAACGAGCACATGGTGAGACCCTCGATGGTCTACATTTCTCATCCCACTGAACTGGGTACGCTCTACTCCCGTAACGAACTGGAGGATATTTCCAATGTGTGCCGAAAATTCAGCATGCCGCTATTTATAGATGGAGCACGGCTTGCCTATGGACTGGCAGCCCGTAGTACTGACGTAACGCTCCATGACATAGCTTCACTGGCCGATGTTTTCTACATTGGAGGTACAAAATGTGGCGCACTATTTGGCGAGGCTATCGTATCTCGTAACCGTGACTTGCTACCACGTTTCATGTCAATAATGAAGCTCCACGGAGCTCTTCTTGCCAAAGGGCGACTCACGGCTATACAGTTTTTAGCATTATTCAGCGACGGTTTATATTACCGCATAGGACGTTATGCCGACGAACTCGCCATGCTTATCAAAGATGGGTTTTGCGAGAAAGGTTATAGAAGTTTAATCGACTCTCCCACCAATCAGCAATTCTTCATCCTGCCCAACCATGTCATTGACCGCCTGAAAGGAAACATAGGTTTTGAGCTGTGGGGACCACGTGGAGAAAAAGAATCAGCCGTGCGTTTTGTCACAGACTGGTCGACGACCCGTGAGGACGTCAATACTCTGCTCGAGCTCTTATAACGGCCCTTTTATATAGATACAGTAAATCCCCCGGTTCAGCAATCAATACATGAAAGACAGCCTGGCCGGGGGATACCTACAACAATTGGATTAGAGACTCACTTTTAAGAATTTCACTCCATGAGAAGGAATAAAATAATCAGTGTCAGAAGTCGACAAATCCTTCTGTCGCCATAGGTCTCGTACTGACTGCAATTTGGTGATACCAAGTTGCTTGAAATAGTCGGCCAGATTTACATTGCGGTCAGTTGTCCCAACATTAAAGATACCAATCGCACGAGAACCATCGCTGAGCGGACGGCTCCAAATCTGAATATCACCGTCGAGCACGTCGCGATCAGCCTGTATGCCCAGAATATCCTGGTTTACTGCATTCACTTCATTATTACAAAGGAGATTTATCGTAAAGTCATCAAGCTGAGAAAGATCACAGCCAATGAGCATATCTGACGCAAGCAGGCTCCACAAGGCAATGTGGGTATACTGTTCATCAGGTGTAAGGCGCGAGTCACGAAGGTTATCACTCCAACCCACTTTACCCACGATGAGCATGTCAGGGTCATTCCAGTGACCCGGACCGGCATAAGGTGCCAATCCAGCCTGGCGGTTAAAACCTATGTCATAGAGAGACTCCCAGGTGTCGGTAATATCACCGGTAGTGCGCCATGAGTTAGCATCAACCATTTCACCCCATTTCCATACGTCAGCCATACCATACTGACACAGGCTGTAGAAAATGTCTCGGGGCTGACGACGAAGGTATTCACCCATGAGCATATAGGGACGAATATAAGATGATGTCACCTGGCGGTCAGGCTCGAGGGCATGCTTCTTGCCATATCCGCACCAGTCATACTTGAGATAGTCGATACCCCATGAATTATAAGTTTCAGCATCCTGAAGTTCATGATCAAGAGAACCCAGGTAGCATCCACAAGTAAGATCACCAGGTGATGAATAGATACCGAATTTCAGACCCTCACCATGCAGCCAGTCGCCGAGTTCCTTCATTGAGGGGAACTTCTCGTTTACCGCAATTGTTCCGTCAGGATTACGTTCGGGTGCCTCCCACGCATCATCAATATTAACGTAAGAATATCCGTAGTCAGCAAGACCCTTGTCAATCAAGGCCTGGGCACTTGAAACCACTCGGTCCTGAGTGACACTGAGACCCCAGCAGTTCCATGAGTTCCATCCCATGGGAGGAGTCAATGCAATCTTGTCACCCACTTTGATTGTGAATTTCTGTTCAGCGGTACCCTTTGCATTAGTGGCCTTAACCGTAAAGGTATAATCGCCACGCTTGGCAAGAGAACCTGAGAGCGCGCCGTTTTCAGGATTGATAGTTAATCCTTCAGGCAGATTGGTTGAGCTGAAAGTCATCGGACGCTCACCTGAAACACCGAAACGATAATGAACAGGAGAACCGGGACGCACTCCATAAATTGCTGCAGTATTGAAGCGAGGAGCGGCCGGAGCAGCCGGTGTGAGTATAAACTTAGGATGAGATCGCGCAATAACGTCCTTACCCGTGCGGTCATCAGTAAATTTCAGGCGCAGGAATGAGCCGGGAGAGGTAGCCAGATTAGAAACTACTCCAGGTTTTGAAGCTGATGCCGAAACTTTATGAGTGGTCTGACTTAAAACTTTTCCCGTTTCATTGTCTACTTCCTCGATACTGAGAGTTCCCTTGACAGCCTTGTCATAACGGTTGTTGACAGTTACAGTCTCTTTACCGTTCTTGCCTGTACCTGACGTGATTGACACGCCCTCGATAAGCTCCGGAACAGTAATGGTAACACCCTGGGCGTTAAACATACCTCCGGGATCATTTCCATTATAGCAACGCACGGCAAGCACATTGTCGCCGTCCCAGTTTATGGCTTTATCGTTTGATTTAACAGCATACTGGCGATTCACGCTCCACTTTGACTGATAGCCACCGGCATCACCCGGCATACCACCGGTTTTACCAATGAGTTTACCGTTAAGATAAACCTCGTCGACATCGTCAATATGGCCGAGATTGAACTGAATAAAGTCAGCAAAATCCTTACCCTTAACAAGAGATTTGGGAATATTGAGGTGGATACGATACCATCCATAATCCACTCCATTAACATTTTGATCGCTCCACGGGCGGGTGATATCGATAATGCGCATCCCCGACTCGTTGTAAGCCGGAGCCGCTTTTTTCATATCGTCACCCTCACTGAAAAGGGCGCTCTTGATAGGAGAAATCTGTGCCGGCGAAGCCAGCACAGATCCTACACCCATCAATATAAGAATAGTTTGTTTTCTCATTTCTTAGTTTGATTGGCTGAGTTTGGTAATAACATTAGTCAAGCTTAGCGCCATAGAATGTGAGCTCAGCACAGTTCCAATAAGCGGTATTATTCTCGGTAAGATTTCCTGCCAGAGACTTGAGCACTGCAAAGCGGATTTTGGTAAATGGCTCAGCAGCCACATAGTTACCAAAATGACCTAAAGCACCGCCGCCACTGAGGACTGAGAGCATATTGGTTTCATGGCCAAATTCCACCCAGTCATTTTTGGTACTGCTCCAGTAGTAGAGGGCAACCTCATCAGCAGGACCGTTATAGTAACTGCGCACGAGGAAATCAAATGCAAATACCTGGATTGTCTCATCAAGTTCCACATCAACATAGCAACCATAAACGGGGTCATGCTTGGCATAGGTTGAGTTGTAACCTGAGTGATAGTGAGTACCGGTATTGCCGTCAAACAGACCCTGAACACCGAGACCGTCACCGGGATGAGGGTCACTGCCTACTGCCTTGTTGTAGTCAACCTTCATTTTGGGAGGACAAAGAGTATAGGCATACAGCGCACTCTGATCAGGTTCTACTTCAATATTCATTGAGCAGTTATCGAGCACTATGGGTAATGCATATGCTTCAAGATAGCTGAGCTTGCTGA